>CAJPFZ010000151.1 GCA_905339355.1 Burkholderiaceae bacterium | reverse complement strand
GGCCTCGGCTGCCCCGACTGGCCCGGTTGCTACGGCAACGCGAGCCCGCTGGGCGCGCGCGCCGAGATCCATGCGGCCGAAACGGCCATGCCGACCGGGCCGGTGACCCGCGGCAAGGCCTGGGTCGAGATGGTGCACCGCTATCTGGCGACCGCGGTCGGCGTGCTGATCACGGTGCTCATGATCGCAAGCTGGATGGAACGCCGCCGCGCGCAGCGCGCGGGAGAGGCGCGCAGCGTGTCGCCCTGGTGGGCGGTGGCGACCTTCGTCGCGGTGTGCCTGCAGGGCGCGTTCGGCGCCTGGACGGTGACGATGAAGCTCTATCCCGCGATCGTCACCGCGCATCTGCTCGGCGGCGTCGTGCTGCTCATGCTGCTGGCGGCGCAAAGCCAGGCCTATGTGCAGGCGCCGCTCGGCATGTCGCGCGGTGTGGCGCGCGGCGCGGCACTGCTGGCATTGCTTTGCGTCGTGCAGATCGCGCTGGGCGGCTGGGTGAGCACGAACTACGCGGTGCTCGCCTGCACCGACTTCCCCACCTGCCAGGGCAGCTGGTGGCCGGCGATGGATTTCGAACACGGCTTCACGGTGCTGCGGCCGCTCGGCATCGGGCACGACGGCGAGCTGATCCCGTTTGCGGCGCTCACGGCAATCCATGTCGTGCACCGGGTCGCCGCGATGATCGTCTTCGCCGCCATCGGCCTGCTCGCATGGGGCCTGTGGCGCAGCGGCGCGTCCGACCAGCGGCGTTGGGCCATGGGGCTCATGGGCGTGGCGGCATGGCAGCTCGCCAGCGGTCTCGGCAACGTGGTGCTCGGCTGGCCGCTGATCGCCGCGGTGGCGCACACGGGCGGCGCGGGGGCGCTGATCACCTTGCTGACCGTGCTGCTGGCGCGCGCGCACCAGGCGCGCCGCGCCGCCACGACCGCGTTGCCCGAACGGCCGGGCGTCGCAGCCTCCGCCGCCTGAGACTGCCTCGGTCAGAATCCGCCTTTCGCCCATGTCCGACACGCTCTCCACTTCCGCCGGCCTGCACGTGCCATCGCGTGTGCGCCAGTTCTATGCGCTGACCAAGCCGCGCGTCGTGCAGCTGATCGTCTTCTGCGCGGTGATCGGCATGCTGCTCGCGACGCCTGGGCTGCCCGACTGGAAGACGGCGCTGGCAGCCACCGCCGGCATCTGGCTCGTCGCCGCCGCGGCAGCTGCATTCAACTGCCTGGTCGAGCAGCACATCGACGCCAAGATGGCGCGCACCGCATGGCGTCCCACCGCGCGCGGCCAGCTGACCAACACGCAGACGCTGCTGTTCTCCACCGTGCTGTGCGGCGCCGGCAGCGCCTTGCTGTACGTGCTCGTCAACCCGCTGACGATGTGGCTCACCTTTGCCACTTTCGTCGGCTACGCAGTGATCTACACGGTGATCCTCAAGCCGCTGACGCCGCAGAACATCGTCATCGGCGGTGCATCGGGCGCGATGCCGCCGGTGCTGGGCTGGGTGGCCATCCGCGGCGAGGTCAGCCCCGACGCGCTGATCCTGTGCTTGATCATCTTCCTGTGGACGCCGCCGCACTTCTGGGCGCTGGCGCTGTACCGGGCCGAGGACTACCGCCGCTCCGGACTGCCGATGCTGCCGGTGACGCACGGCAACGAGTTCACCCGGCTGCACGTGCTGCTGTATACGCTGGTGCTGTTCGCCGGCACGCTCCTGCCCTTCGTTTCGGGCATGAGCGGCGTGATCTACCTCGCCGCCGCGGTACTGCTCGGCGGCGCGTTCACGGGTTATGCCTGGAAGCTGTGGCGTGCCTACTCGGACGCGCTCGCGCGCAAGACCTTCCTTTTTTCCATCATCTACCTCTCGCTGCTGTTCGCCGCGCTGCTGGTCGATCACTACGTGAACCCGCTGCTATGACCACCCGACGCCAGTTCGTTCTCCTCGGCGCAGCCGGGGCTCTGCTCACCGGCTGCGACAAACTCAGCCTGCCCATGCTTTCTGGAAAGGCAAGCTTCCAGGGGGTCGACATCACCGGCGCGGACTACCGATATGCCTTGCCCGACCAGGACGGCAAGATGCGCACGCCGGAAGACTTCAAAGGCAAGGTGACGGCGGTGTTCTTCGGTTATGTCCAGTGCCCCGACGTCTGCCCGACCACCCTGGCCGAACTGGCCCAGGTGAAGAAGCTGCTCGGGCCGGACGGCGAGCGTGTGCAGGCCGTCTTCATCACGGTCGACCCGGAGCGCGACACGCCGGAGCTGCTGAAGGCCTACGTGCAGAGTTTCGACCCGACGTTCCTCGCGCTGCGTGGCTCGCTGGAGCAGACCATGGCCACAGCCAAGGACTTCAAGGTCTTCTTCGCCAAAGCGCCCGGCAAGACGCCTGAGAGCTACACCGTCGACCACAGCGCCGGTACCTATCTCTTCGACGCGCAGGGCCGGGTGCGGCTGTTCGAGCGCTACGGGGCAGGCGCGCAGGTGCTGGCGTCCGACGTGAAGGCGCTGCTCGCGAGCGGCTGATCGCGGGTTCAGCACGCGGGCTCAACAAAAACAAAAACGCGGACCGGAGTCCGCGTTCCTGGGTTGCCGGGCCGCGTGTCAGGCGGTGGCGCCGCTCAGCGCCTTGCGCATTTTCTTCATCGCCGCCACCTCGATCTGTCGGATGCGCTCGGCGCTCACGCCGTACTCGCCGGCCAGGTCGTGCAGCGTCATGCCGCCGGAGCTGTCGTCGTTGACCTTCAGCCAGCGCTCCTCCACGATGCGGCGGCTGCGCGCATCGAGCGCGTCGAGCGCGCGGCTGATGCCGTCACCGGCCAGCCAGTCACGGTGCTGTGCTTCCATCACGCGCGTCGGCTCGCTGGCCTCGTCGGCGAGGTAGGCGATCGGCGCGAAGCTCTCTTCGCTGTCGTCGGTCTGCGGTTCGAGCGCCACGTCACCGCCGGACAGCCGCGTCTCCATCTCGAGCACCTCTTCGCGCTTCACGTTCAGCTGCCGCGCGACGGTGTCGACCTCGGTCTGCGTCAAGGTCGAGCGGTGGGTATCGATGTCGGTGGCTTCGTCCTTCAGGTTCTGCTTCATCGAGCGCAGGTTGAAGAAGAGCTTGCGCTGCGCCTTGGTCGTGGCGACCTTGACCATGCGCCAGTTCTTCAGGATGTACTCGTGGATCTCGGCCTTGATCCAGTGCATCGCGTAGCTGACGAGGCGCACGCCCTGGTCGGGGTCGAAGCGCTTCACCGCCTTCATCAGGCCGACGTTTCCTTCCTGGATCAGATCGCCATGCGGCAGACCGTAACCGAGGTACTGGCGGGAGATCGACACCACCAGACGCAGGTGCGACATCACCAGCTGCCCGGCAGCCTTCAGATCGCCGTGGTCGCGCAGGCGGCGCGCCAGCGACACCTCTTCCTCCTGCGTCAGCAAGGGGAGGCGGTTGACCGCGGAAATGTATGCGTCCAGGTTGCCCAGCGACGGCACCACGGCCCACGGATCGCGGACGGCCAGAGCGGAGGAGGGTGTAGACGGTGACATGTTCATGGTGTCCATTGACCCCGCTGAGGGAGCAGGGTTCCATACATATTAGCACTCAAGGCAGGAGAGTGCTGATCGACGGTCCGATGTATGTTTGTTTGCACACACTATCACCATGGGCAAGGCGCTAACGGCGTTTCGCCGGGCGCCCGCGCGCGACCTTGAGCAACAGCTCGATCAGCAGCATGCGCTCCGCTTCCGACAGCACGCCGACCGCCTCCTGCTCCATCGTGGCGGCGATCTTCTCCGCCTTGCGCACCAGCGCCTGTCCGGCCGGGGTCAGGTGGATCAGCTGGGCGCGCCGGTCCTCCGTGCTGCGCACCCGCTCGATCCAGCCACGCTCGACCATGCGGTCGAGCGTGATCGCCATGTTGGGCGCCGACACATCCAGCGACTGGCACAGCTGCTTCTGGTTCACCCCCTGGTTGGAGGCCACCAGCACCAGGATCGAGAACTCGACCGCCTTCAGATCCAGCGGGCCGAGGTGGGTCTGGAAGGTCTTCTTCAGCTCGATCGATGCACGGCTTGCGGCGTAGCCGACCAGGTGGGTCAGGCGGGACTGGTCCAGCCCGCCGCGTGTCAGACGCTGGTCGAGGCCGTCCTCGGGGGAGGTGGCGCGTGGTGGGGTCATATGTCGGGGGGGACGATCAGCCGGGACTCGCGGCCGGGCGCGCGCTGCCGAGGTAGGTGGCGACCACGCGCGGGTCGCCCGCCAGGTCGGCGGCCGCGCCCTGGAGCGCGAACTCGCCCATCTCTAGCACGTAGGCGCGATCGGCCACTTCGAGTGCCGCGCGGGCATTTTGCTCGACCAGCAGGATGGTGACGCCGCTCGCGCGCAGCGACGCAATGGTGCGGAAGATGTCGCGCACCACCAGCGGAGCGAGCCCGAGGCTGGGCTCGTCGAGCATCAAGAGCAAGGGCTCGCCCATCAGCGCGCGCCCGATCGCGAGCATCTGCCGCTCGCCGCCCGACAGCGTGCCGGCCAGCTGAGCCCGGCGCTCCTCGAGCCGCGGGAACAGCGCATAGACCCGCTCGAGCAAGGCCGCGATGTCGCGTCGGCCTTCCCGGACCAGCCGGTAGGCGCCCAGCTGCAGGTTGTCCTGCACCGACATGCTGGCGAACAGCGCGCGGATCTCGGGCACCAGGGCGATGCCCTGCAGCACACGGTCTTCCAGCGGCCGCCGCGCGATATGTTCGCCGCGGTAGCGGATCTCGCCGCGCGCTGGCAGCACACCCATCAGCGCATTGAGCAGGGTCGACTTGCCCGCCCCGTTGGGCCCGATGACGGTCACGACGCTGCCGGCTTCGGCCTGCAGGCTCAAGCCGTGCAGCACCTCGGCGCGGCCGTAGCCGGCATGCAGGTCGCGAACGTCCAGCAGCAGTTGCGCCATGTCAGTGTTCCGTCCCGAGGTATGCCGCGCGCACGGCGGGGCTTGCCTGCACCTCGGCCGGCGTGCCCTCGAGGAGCTTGGTGCCGAACTCCATCACCACGATGCGGTCGGTGAGGCCCATCACGAGGTCCATGTCGTGTTCGACCAGCAGGATGCTCAGACCCTCGCCGCGCAGTTGGCGCAGCACCTCCGCCAGCGCCTGCTTCTCCTGGTGGCGCAGGCCGGCGGCGGGCTCGTCCAGCAGCAGCAGCAGCGGGTCGGCGCTGAGCGCGCGCGCGATCTCCATCAGCCGCTGCTGGCCGAGCGCGAGATTGCCGGCCAGCTCATGCATCAGGGGCGCCATGCCGATGCGCGCGAGCTGTCGTTCGGCCTCGCGCAGCAGCCCGCGCTCCTCGGCGCGGTCCAGCCGCAGCATCGCCGAGGCGACGCCGCGTTCGCCGCGCAGATGGGCTCCGAGCGCCACGTTCTCGAGCACGGTCATGCCGGCAATCGTCTTCACGTGCTGGAAGGTGCGCGACACGCCGCGCCGCGCGATCTCGCGCGAGGGGAGCCCGTCGATGCGCTCGCCGCGCAGCCGCACCTCGCCGCCGCTGGCCGGCAGCACGCCGGTCACGAGGTTGAATGTGGTCGACTTGCCGGCGCCATTGGGGCCGATCAGGCCGAGGATCTCGCCGGAGCGCACCCGGAAGCTCACGTCGTTGACGGCGATCAGACCCCCAAACTGCTTGCGCACGGCTTGCACGTCAAGCACCACTTCGCCTTGGGGCGGCCGGGCGCGCTCGGGCAGCGGCGCGGCGTCGTTCCAATCCACCGCACGCTGGCGGCGCGGCAAGCGCGTCTCGACGAACGCCCACAGGCCGTCGCGCGCGTAGTGCAGCATCAGCACCAGCAGGATGCCGAAAACGATGATCTCGTAGCTGCCGCTGCCGCCCAGCAGACGAGGCAGCCAGACCTGCAGCTGGTCTTCCAGCAGCTTCACCACGCCAGCGCCGAGCAGCGCGCCCCACACATGGCCTACGCCGCCGATGACGGCCATGAACAGGTACTCGATGCCCATCTTGAGCCCGAAGGGAGAGGGGTTGACCGTGCGCTGGAAGTGCGCGAACAGCCAGCCGGAGATGGACGCGAGCAGCGCGGCGATCACGAACGCGGTGACCTTGACGCGAAAGCTGTCGACGCCCATCGCCTCGGCGAGCGTCGTGCCCCCCTTCACCGCACGCATCGCGCGGCCGGTGCGCGAGTCGAGCAGCTGCGTGACGGCGACGGCCGCGAGCATCACCAGCAGCCACAGCAGATAGAAGAAGCCCCGACCGGTGTTCAGGCTCACGCCGAAGAAGTTCAGCGCGGGCACGCCGAGCAGCCCGTCGTACTTGCCCAGCGCGTCGATGTTGCCGAGCAGGTAGTACAGGCTCAACCCCCATGCGATGGTTGCAAGCGGAAGATAGTGCCCCGACATGCGCAGCGTGAGCCAGGCGAGCAGCAGCGCCGCCACCGCCGTGATGACGAGACCGATCCACACCGTGAGCCAGGGCGAGACGCCGTAGGTCAGCGTCAGGTAGGCGGCGGTGTAGGCGCCCAGGCCGACGAACGCCGCCTGCCCGAAGGAGGTGAGCCCGGCGATCCCGGTCAGCAGCACGAGGCCGATGACGACCAGCGCATACAGGCCGATGTAGTTCGCCTGCGTGATCCAGAACTCCGGCACCGGCAGCTG
>CAJPFZ010000150.1 GCA_905339355.1 Burkholderiaceae bacterium | reverse complement strand
GGCCACGCGGCGTGCGCTTGCCGCGCCGATCAGGGCCCGAGTTCCGAAAGCAGCGCCACGACGTCGGTCTGCGCCGCTTCCAAGACGGCGCGAACACGCCCGATGCGTTCCATGCCGAACCGGTGCACCAGCTGAACCCTGGCGGGCGAAGACACCCAGTGCGGCAGCACGCGCACGACGGTCCCGCGTGCGAGCGCTTCGGCGGCAGCGAACGCCGGCACGCGCGCCACCCCCAGATCGGCGGCAGCCGCCGCAAGCAGCGCACTGAAGCTGCGCACGGCCAGCCGGGCCTTCACCCGCACGTCGATCGGCTTGTCGGGCGAGGAGGCGTCGGCGGGCTGCATCGTCCAGTCGGCGGCGAGGTCGTGGTCGGAGAACACCAGCGCATCGAGCGAATCCAGCTCACGCGGCTCGGACACGGGGTGCTCCGCCGCCCATGTCGGGCCCGCCACCAGGATGCGGCCGAAGGAGCCGAGCGGCTTGGCCACCAGGCGGTCGTCGTGCACGCCGCCGATTCGAAACGCGAGATCGACGCGCGGGTCCAGCAGGTCGGCATGGGCGTACTCCAGCTGCATGGCCACCTGCAGACGGGGGTGACGCCTCAGCAGCCCCGGGATGAAACGCGACACGAGCAAGGCGCCGAACTCAGGCGACGCGGCGATGCGCACGGTGCCCGCCGGTTCCACGAACTCGTGGCGCGCCTCCGTCATGAGGTTCTCGAGGTCGGCCAGGATGGCTTCCGCGCGCGCCAGCAGGCTTTCGCCCTCGCGCGTCAGCGCGACGCGGCGAGAGCTTCGCTCGAACAGTCGCAAGCCGAGCCGAGCCTCCAGAGCGCTCAAGGTCTTGCTGACCGCTGACTTGGGCAAGTCGAGACTGCGGGCCGCCGCCGTGATCCCCAGGCGCCGCCCTACGGCCACGAAACAGCGCAACTCACGAATCTCGATCGTGGCGACATCGGAAACCATGCATTCGAACTCGGCAGCTTGAGCGACGAAAGGAGCGTACACCGGCTCCCGGCCGACCCTCATCGCGCTTGCCGAACGGTGGTCCGGCGCCTGTCAGCAGGTCAGCCCTTCTCCGTCACGCCGTTCACGAAAGCCTGCGGCGGGAAACCGCAGCGGCTGAGGCAGTGCCCGCCTTGTCTCTTTCCGGCATACATCGCCTCATCGGCGCGCTTGAGCAGCGTGCCGGCGTCGTGTCCGTCGGTGGGGGCCAGCGCGTAGCCGATCGTCAGGCCCACGGCACGCTGCTGCCCGCCCACGTCGAACGGGGCGAGGAACTCGGACAACAGCTTGTGTCCCAGTCGCTGGGCCTCGCCATCGCCGGCGAGGCCGGCGGCGATCACGACGAACTCATCGCCGCCCAGCCGCGCGACCGTGTCGCTCTGGCGAAGCGCCGACTCGAGCCGCCGCGCCGCGGCCACCAGGAGCTGGTCGCCGGCATCGTGCCCGAGTTCGTCGTTGATCGCCTTGAATCCATCCAGGTCCATGAGGAAGACCGCCACGAACTGATCGGGCCGGCTCGTCGACATCACGTCGGGAAGGATCTCCAGCAGGCCCCGCCGATTCGGCAAGGACGTGAGCGGATCCGTCATGGCAAGCCACTTCAGCTGGTCGCGCTCCAGTCTGGCCCGGGTCGATGCACGGCGGACTTCTTCGATGCGGACCCCCAGCACGGCCATCCAGACCACCGATTCGAAGACCGATCCGATCTGGAATGCATGGCGGGGCCAGAAGCTCGCGGGCGCGAGTCCGCGCAACAGCGCCACCATGGTCAGGGCGCTCGCCGCGTACGCACCCCAGGCCAGCAGCATGTACTGCCCCACCCTCTCCCCGCGGCGCGCCCGCGCGAAGGCCACGGGAACGGCGAACACCATCGGCAGCGGCCCGAGGATGGTGCCGGCCAGATGCGCGCCGCGATAGTCGACGACCCCCAGGACGAATGCGATCGCGATCATCGACGCGGCGGCCGCACCCAGGCGCAGCGCCGCCGCCAGCACGCGATTGACTTCCGCCACGCCGAGTGCCCGCTCGACGAAAGGGAAGCAGCCGACCAGGGCGAGCAGCGCGAGGAGCGGAGCGCTGTTTTGCGTGAGCCACGCGGACCCGCCCCACAGGTGCTGCGGAGCCAGTCCGAAGTGCGCGAAGTTGAACAGCGTCGAGCCGAGGATCATCAGCGCGTAGTACCCGAAGACCGGGTCGCGCAGGCTCAGCCACTGCGCCAGGCTGTAGACGACGAGGCACAGACCCACGCCGGCGAGCACGCCTTGCAGCATCTGCGTGTCCGCGCTGCGTGCATGGAAGGCCTCTTGCTTCGACAGGCGCACGGGAAGGATCATCGAACTCGTGCTCTCGACACGAACGAGCAGGTCGTGCTCGAGGCCCGGCGCCAGCTTCAAGGCCGCGGCGTGCGACGCTCCCTGCAGCACGCTCCTCGCGCGCGGCACCTTCCGCCCGAGCGTTGCCCGATGCGACAGCACCCCCGCGGTGATCACATACAGGTCGATGCGGTCAAGCGAGGCGTAGTCGACGTCGAACACCCACTCGCCCGTGCCCGCGTCAGGCACCCTGACCGGCACGTGCAGCCACACCGCGTCGCGGCGGACGCCCAGGTTGGCATAGGGAGCGTTGGGACGCTCGAACGATCCGAGGCGCCGTTGCACCTCTTCGGCCGAGAGGCGGCGCGAGGGGTCGGCAAGAATCTTCACGGCCGGCCATGCATCCACCGCACCCACCGCATCGTCCAGCAGCATGGGCTTGTCCGCGGCGGCGAAGCCGAGGATCGGTGCAAGCGCCATCATCATGCCGACGACGAGCCACGACCGCAGGAGAGTGATGGTGGCTCTTGTCAAGCGCAAGCTCCGCACGCCAGGATGGTAGCGCCGTGTCTTTTGAAGCAGGGGGATCGAGATGCTATCGGCTGCGTTCCGTGCTTCTTGAACCCCGCGCAGTCAACCCTGCAGCCAAGGCGCCCTTGGCGTGACTTTCGCAACGACGAAGTCGAGAAACACGCGCACCGGCGGCGCGAGGTAGTTGCGGCTCGGGTACACGGCGAACAGGTCGCGCTGCGGCAGGCTGAAGGACTTCATCAGCTGGACGAGGCTGCCGCTGCGAAGGTCATCAGCCACCAGGAAACCAGGCAGGTACGCCACGCCCGCGCCCCGCAGCGCAGCGCGGCGCGCAAACAGCACGTCGTCGCAGACCATGCGCCCCGCGACCTCGGCCGGCTCCATGCCGCCGGGGCCGCTGAGCTGCCAGCGGTCGCGCTGCGGCAGACCGAGCAGGCCGATGCACGAGTGGCGCCGCAGGTCGGACGGCTGGTGCGGGGTGCCCTGCTGCTCAAGGTAATGCGGTGCGGCGCAGATCACGTAAGGAACCGGGCCGAGCTTGCGCGCAACGAGCGACGACTCCTGCAGCGGCCCGGCGCGGAACGCGACATCGATGCCCTCGGCCAGCAAGTCCACGTACTGGTTCGACAGCAGCACTTCGGCCTCGACCTCCGGCGTGGCAGCCAGGAACTCGGTGAGCCAGTCGGCAAGGATGGTGCTCCCGAAGGCCACCGGTGCCGACAGCCGCAACCGGCCGCGCGGCGCGGAGAGGAATCCGGCCGCCAGCATCTGCGCGTCCTCGACGCTCAGCATGATCTCGGCGCAGCGGCGGTAGTAGGCCTCGCCCAGCTCGGTGAGGCGGATGCGCCGCGTGGTCCGGTGCAGCAGCCGAGCGCCGAGCCGGGTTTCGAGCGAGGCCACCTTGCGGCTCACCGTGGCCTTGGGCACGCGCAGCGCGCGCGCCGCGCCGGTGAAGCTGCCCGCCTCCACCACCTTCGCGAAGAAGCTCAGCTCGTTCAGATCGTCCATCGCGGGATTGTCTCAACAAAGAAACAATCTTTCCAATCAAGTCGGACTAGTGCGTTTGGGACGACAAACCTAAGCTTCGGGTCGTGTTCACTCAACCCCAGCTCGAAGGAAACTCCATGAGACACCCAGTATCAACCTGTCATTCGCGGGCCGAGCGCCGGGCCGCTCCCAAGCCGGCCCGCATCCCCTTGGGGGATCGGCTGATGTACTCATCAGACGAGGGGCAGACATGAGCAAGACGATTCTGGTCACCGGCGCCAGCGGCAATGTCGGCAGCGAACTCGTGCGTCAACTGGCCGCCGCCGGCCACCAGGTGCGCGCCTTCGTGAAGAACGAAGCCTCGGCCAAGAACTTGCCGACGCACAAGGTCGAACTCGCGTTCGGCGACTACGCGAGGCCCGCCACGCTGGAAGCGGCGATGCGCGGCGTCGACGCGGTCTACGCGCTGACGCCGGTGGCCGAGCAGGCGACGGCGTGGATGATCGACATCATCGACGCGGCCAAGCGCGCACGCGTGAAGCATGTGGTCAAGCATTCCGGCTACGGTGCCCACGCGCAGGGCGTGACCGAGATCGCGCGCGGCCACGCGGCGGGCGACGAGCATCTGCGCAACTCGGGTCTGTCCTACACCATCCTGCAGCCGAACTCGTACATGCAGAACCTGCTGTGGCAGGCCGGCAGCATCCAGCAGCAAGGCGCGATCTATCTGCCCTTGGGCGATGCCAGGCAGTCGGTGGTCGACGTGGGCGACATCGCCGCCGTGGCGGTGAAGGTGCTCACCGAGCCGGGTCACGACAAGAAGACCTACGTGCTGTCCGGCCCGCAAGCGCTCAGCCTGGCCGAGCAAGCCGCGATCATCGCGGCCGCGCGCGGCAAGCCGGTGCAGTATGTCGCGGTGCCTCCGGCCGCGGCCGAGGAAGCGATGAAGAGCCAGGGCATGCCGGCTTGGAATGCGCACACGATCGCCGACTTCATGGCCTACGTGGCCACCGGTGCCTACGCCGACGTGACCGGAGACGTGAAAGCGATCCTGGGCCGCGAACCGACATCGTTCACCGAATTCGTCTCGCGCCACCTCGACGCCTTCCGCTGAGGCGGCGGCCGTGCCGCATTCGCCCCCTCAGCTTCTCCTGACTCGAACATAGGAGCCGGGGGCGTCTTCGATGGCGGCGAGCGCGCCGTCACCGGGGTGGCGGGCCGGCACGCGCTTGCCGGCATGCGGCTTGACCCATGCCGCCCAGTCGTCCCACCACGAGCTCGCGTGCTGCTCGGCGCCGGCGAACCACTCGTCGGGCGACGCCGGCATCGACGCGTTGGTCCAGTGGCCGTACTTCTTGCCCGGCGGCGGGTTCACCACGCCGGCGATGTGGCCTGAGCCGCCCAGCACGAATCGCACCGGCCCCTGGCCCAGCCGCGCACCGGCATAGGTCGACTTCCAGGGCGCGATGTGGTCCTCGGCGGTCGACAGGAAGTAGCGCGGCACCGCGATGCGCCGCAGATCGATGGGCGTGCCGGCCAGCGTGATGCCGCCCGGTTCGCGCAGCCGGTTCTCCAGGTACATGTTGCGTACGTAGAAGGCATGCATCGCCGCCGGCATGTGCGTGGTGTCGGCGTTCCAGTAGAGCATGTCGAACGCCGGCGGCTCGCGGCCCAGCAGGTAGTTGTTGACGACGAAGGACCAGAGCAGGTCGTTCTCGCGCAGCAGGTTGAAGGCGTTGCCCATGTGCTTGCCTTCGAGCGTGCCGAGGCGCTGCATGTGGCGCTCCATCAACGCCAGCTGCTCGTCGTCGATGAAGACCGACAGATCGCCGACGTCGGCGAAATCCAGCAGCGTGGTGAAGAAGGTGGCGCTCTTCACGCGCCGGTCGCCGCGCGTCGCCATCCAGGCCAGTGTGCTCGCGAGCAGGGTGCCGCCGATGCAGTAGCCGATGGCGTTCACCTCGCGCGCGCCGGTGGCCTGCTCGATCGCGTCGAGCGCCGCGAGCGGGCCTTGAAGCATGTAGTCCTCGAAATTCCTTTCCGCCAGCGACGCGTCGGGGTTGACCCACGACACGACGAACACCGTGTGCCCCTGTGCGACCGCCCAGCGGATGAAGGAGTTCTGCGGCTTCAGGTCGAGGATGTAGAACTTGTTGATCCACGGCGGCATGATCAGCAGCGGCCGCTTGTGGACGTGCTCGGTGCTCGGCGCGTACTGCAGCAGCTGCATCAGCTCGTTCTGGAAGATCACCTTGCCGGGCGTGGCGGCAATGTTCTCGCCGAGGCGAAACGCGCTCGCATCGGTCATCTTCAGCCGCAACCGGCCCTCGCCTTCGTGCAGGTCCCGCAGCAGGTGGATCAGGCCGTCGACCAGGTTGCGGCCGCCGCTGTCGAGGGTGGCCTGCAGCACCTGCGGGTTGGTGGCGGCGAAGTTGGTCGGCGCCAGCGCGTTGGCGATCTGGCGCAGGTAGAAGCGCGTGCGGTGCGCACGCCGGGCGTCGCCCTCGCCGACCAGCGCGCCGGTGGCCTCCATCGCGCGGGCGGCCAGCAGGTAGGCCTGCTTGATCGTGTCGAACAGCAGATCCTGCTGCCAGGCCTCGGCCTTGAAACGCTTGTCGCCCGGCGCAGGCTCGATCACCGGCGACCGCGGCGCGGCGGGCAGCGCGGTGTTGAGGGCGAGGCCGGCGAACCCGCTCCACAGATCGAACTGCGTCGCCCAGAGGCGCTGCGGCTGCGCCATGAGTTCGATCGCACCGAGCGCGAGCGTCTTCGCGGCGACGTTGGGATCGAGCACCTGGTAGCCGTCGTCCGCGATGCGGCGCGGCAGGTCGTGCAGCGCGAGCGTCTGCGCAAGCGACTGGATCGCCAGCGCGGACTTCGCCAGTTCGTCCGCGTTCATCGTCTTCGCAACAGTCATCGGGTCACCTTGCATCGGCCGGCTTCGCGGCCCTTTGCCAACGGTGTCACGGGCTGGGCTGCATCGGCAAGAAGGCACGTCTACCTAGGGGAAGCCCCCATGATTCACGGATTGGCAGGAAACCGCTGTAGTTCCATCAAGTACATCCGCATTGCGCCGAAGTGGGCACCAGGGTGGGACCTGCGATGCATCGGGCACGCCGGCATCCCATGCCGAGTTGTGCACAACGTGCAAAGGTCTCCTCCATGCTTCATTCCATGCGCATCGGCCACCGGCTCGCAGGATTCGCCGCCGTACTCGTGCTGCTCGCGGCCGCCGTCGCAGCGGTGGGCGTCTTCGGGCTGCGGCAGCTGACCGAGCGCTTCGAGTCGGTCTACCGCCACGACACGGTGCCCCTCGGACAATTCGGGCTCGCACTGGACACCCTCTATCGTGGCCGCACGCGCATCACGCTGGGCATGGAGTCCCAGTACCAGAAGACCGCGGACGAGCACTTCGCCAAGATGGAGGAGCTCGACGCCCAGGCACTGACCACGCTCGAGCCGGCCTTCGCCGAGGTGACCGACGATGCGGGCAAGGCCGAGATCGAGGCCTTTCGCAAGAGCTGGGCGGCCTACGTTCTCGCCCGGAAGGACGTGATCAAGAGCTACAAGGAGGGTGACCGCGCGACGGCCGTGTCGAACTTCCGGCTCAACGTGATGCCGCCGTTCGAGACGGCCACCGGCGCGGTGGCGGCGCTGCTGCAGCAGCGTGTGGCCGCAGTCGAATCCGCCACGTCGGTGGCCAGCGACACGGCCACGCGGCTGACGATGGTGACGATGGGCGTCGTGACGCTCGGCCTCCTGGCCGCCGTCGCGCTCTCGGTGGTGATCATCCGCTCGATCGTGCGGCCGCTTGCACGCGCCGTGGCGGCGGCACGCACCATCGCCGGGGGCAACCTGGAAACGGCGATCGACGCCGGCGGACGCGACGAGACAGGCCAGCTGCTCGCGGCGATGGCCGGGATGCAGGGCAGCCTGGCGCGGCTGGTGCGCGAGGTGCGCGACGGCGCCGAGGCGATCGGCGGCGCGTCCACCGAGATCTCCAGCGGCAACGCCGACCTGAGCAGCCGAACCGAACTGCAGGCCGGCAGCTTGCAGCAGACCGCTGCATCGCTCGAGCAGATGACCGGCCTGGTGCGCGAACACGCGAACGCCTCGCGCCAGGCGGAGCAGCTCGTGATGCGCGCGAGCGACGTCGCGGCGCACGGCGGCTCGGTGGTGGGCCAGGTGGTGAACACGATGGGCGACATCCAGGCCAACAGCCGCAAGATCTCCGAAATCGTCGGCGTGATCGATGGCATCGCCTTCCAGACCAACATCCTCGCGCTCAACGCCGCGGTCGAGGCCGCGCGTGCCGGCGACCAGGGCCGGGGCTTCGCGGTCGTGGCCGCCGAGGTGCGCAGCCTCGCGCAGCGTTCGGCGCTCGCGGCCAAGGAGATCAACACGCTGATCGCGAAGAGCGTCGAACGCGTCGATGCCGGCAGCGCACTGGTGGGCACGGCCGGCAGCACGATGACCGAGATCGTCGCGCAGGTCGGCAAGGTGCGCGAGCTGTTCGCGGAACTGACCAAAGCCACCGAGGAGCAGAGCACCGGCATCGTGCAGGTCAACGACAGCGTGACGCGCATCGACGAGATGACGCAGCGCAACGCCGCCCTGGTGGAGCAATCGGCCGCCGCGGCGACGAGCCTGCAGGGGCAGGCCGCGCGCCTGTCTCAGGCGGTCAGCGTCTTCAGGCTGCCCGAGGCGGCGAGCCGCTGACGCCCTACTTCTTCACGGCGGCCGCCCGCAACTGCACGCCGCGGATGTTCGCCGCTGCGGCATCCAGGGCGTCGCGGGGCGCGCGGGCGCCCTCATGCATCTCGTTCAGCGCGGCGGCGAGATGTTTCCAGAACAGCGTCATCTCGGTGTTGCTCGGCATCGGGCGGCCGGCATAGATCGCCTCCATCGACGTGCGGATCTTCGGGTCGGTGTACAGCGTCCAGAACATGGACCGCGATGCCGGCACGCCGATCGGCTTGTCCTTGTTCATCGCGGCCAGCCCGGTCGGCTTGAGCAGATACCCCTCGATGAAATCGACCGCGGCCGCCTGGTTGGGCGAGCCGTTGGTCAGCATCGCGCCGAGCACGCCGACGAACGGACGAGCCGGCTTGCCGTTCAGCGTGGGCAGCACGGCCACGCCAAAGTTGACGTTCGCCTTGGCGAGCGAATCCCAGGCCCAGGGCCCGGTGATCCACATCGCCTGCTTGCCCGACTTCATGGCTTCTTCGGCTTCGCCGTAATTCATCCCGCCCTCGGGGATGGCGCCGGCCTTCATCAGCTTCATCAGGAACTCGGCGCCGTGCACCGCGCCCGGGTGGTTGATGCCGGTGTCCTTGGCGTCGTAGTTGCCGTCGATCTTGCGCTGGAATACGTAGCCGCCGCCGGCCGCGAGCAGCGGCCAGGTGAAGTACGGCTCCCCGGTCGCCCAGCCGATGGCTCGCACGCCCTTGGTCTTGAGCTTGTGGTTGAGCGGAATCATCTCTTCGAAGGTCTTGGGCGCCTCGGGCACCAGATCCTTGTTGTAGATGAGCGCGACGGCCTCCATCGACATCGGGTAACCCCAGATCTTGCCGCCCTGCGTGAAGCCGTCCCAGGCCACCTGCACGATGTCCTGTCGCATCTTCGCGTCGACGGTCACGGGGGTGATCCAGCCGCGCTTGTTCCAGTCGCCGAGGCGATCATGCGGCCAGATCCAGATGTCCGGTCCGTTGCCGGCGCTCATCGCCTCCTCGAACCTGGCGACCGCGTTGTCGAAGTGCTCGACCTTGACCTTGATGCCGGTCTTGCGCGTGAACTCGTCGCCCACCGCCTGCAGGCCGTTGTAGCCCTTGTCGTTGTTGATCCAGATGGTCAACGTGCCCTTCTCCCATGCTTGCGCGGGCGACGCAAACGCCAGCGCCACGGCAAGGCTCGACAGCGATCTCACGACCCAGCGACGATTCATCGATAGCTCCTTGTATTCGGGTGATCCAACAAAGTGGCGCATGGTGACGCGGCTGAAACGGGCCACACGGGTGTTCACCCTGAACGTACAAGAGACTACGCAACGCAGTCCGCCGGAGCGTGAGCTTTGGCGCACTCGACGAACGCAGCAGCCGCGGCGTCGTGCGATCGGCGTCGATGCCCGATGGTGCCGAGCCAAGGCTTCGGGTATCTTGTGTGCGGTCTTCGCGGTTCCCTTCGATGCGCACTCACTCGCCCGGCACCCTCGCAACGCAGGCCGCTGCGGGTGCGCCGCAACACGGCACGCCGCCCACCGCCGCCGACCTGCTGGTGCGGCTGCGGCTGTTCGCAGGCCCGTTGTCGCCCCCGACCTTCTATGTGGATTGCAGCCTGCGCTACCGCTTCGCCAATCCGGCATACCTCGGTTGGCTCGGCAGGCGCGACAGCGACATCGTCGATCGGCCAGTCGGCGAGGTGGAGGGCAGCGCCGAGGAACGCCGCTTCGACGGCTACCTGCGCCTGGCGATGCAAGGCCGGTCGGTCCAGTTCGAGCGCGAGATCGTCGTGGCCGACGGGAGCACCCACTGGGTGCGCATCAGCTACACGCCCGACGTCGAGCCCGATGGCAGCGTCGCCGGGGTGCTGGGTGTCGTGCACGACCTCAGCGAAGCGCACAGCACGGCACAACGCGCGGCCGAGCTCGAACTGCAACTGGTCATGCAGCACGTGCCCACGCCGATTGCCTATGTCACCCACGACGAGGTCTACCGCTACGTCAACCTGGCGACCGAGACCTGGCTGCGCCGCAGGCGCGACCAGATCATCGGGCACCGCCTCGACGAGGTGTTGCCGGCGGAGGTCTGCGAGCGCGTGCGCGGCTGCCTGGCCGCCACCCGTGCCGGCGAGCGCACGTTCTACGAGAGCAGGTTCACCTGGGCCGACGGCAGTGCGCACCACGGCCGCGTCTCCTTCGCACCCGACCATGACGCCCGAGGCATCTACCGTGGCGCTTATGTGGTGCTGACCGACCTCACCGAGCACAAGCAGATCGAGGAAGCGCTCGCGGCGAGCGAGAAGCACTTTCGCCTGATCATCGACGGGCTGCCTTCCCCGGTGGTCTACGTGAACAAGGAATGGAAGTACGTCTTCGTGAACCGCGAGTTCCCCAAGTGGATGGCCAGGCGCCGCGACGAGCTCGAGGGCCAACTGGTGCGCGACGTGGTGCCGCCACAGGCGTTCGCGTTCATCGAGCCGTACGTGAAGCGGGCGTTCGGCGGCGAGCACGTGAGCTATGAGCGCGACTACGTCTGGGCAGACGGCAGCGTGCATCCGGCGATGATCTCCTACGTGCCTCATGTGGACGACGACGGCCAGGTCGCCGGCGTCTTCGCGGTCCTGCACGACCTGACCGAGATTCGCGCCGCCCAGGCGGCCACCGCCGAGAGCGAGCGGCACTTCCGCCTCATCGCCGACGAACTGGCCGCGCCGGTCTTCTACCTCGACCAGGACGAGGTGTTTCGCTACGTCAACCGGGAGCATCCGGCGTGGCTCGGCAAGCTGAGTCCGCAGGAAGTGGTGGGCCGAAGCCTGTCGGAAGTGATGCCGCCCGATGCCTATCGGATCGTGGGGCCCGCCGTGCGCCGGGCGTTGAGCGGCGAACGCTCCGAATACGAGCGGCGCTTCATCTGGCGCGACGGCAGCGAGCACTGGGGACGCGTGTGCTACGTGCCCGACATCGACCCCGCCGGCCACGTGCGCGGCACGCTGGGCGTGCTGCATGACCTCACCGACGTGCGCCACGCGCAGCAGGCCCTGGCGCACGCGCACCAGGTGCTCTCCTCGCACGTCGAGAACTCGCCGCTGGCGGTGATCGAGTGGGATCCGGCGTTGCGGATCCTGCGCTGGTCAGGCCAGGCGCAGCGCATGTTCGGCTTGAGCGCTGGGCAGGCGGTGGGACGGCTCGTGGCCGACGCCGCGCCGGCCACGCCCGACGACGCGGGCGGGATGGACGACATGCTGCGCACGCTGTGCAGTGGCGTGCAGCGCCGCACGCAGGCCACGCTGCGCCACGTCGCGCGCGAAGGCCGCCCGCTGGTCTGCGAGTGGTACAGCTCGGTCGTCGTCGACGAAAACGGCCGGCCGGTCTCCATCCTCTCGCTGGTCGAAGACGTCACGCAGCGCGTTTCGCTCGAGGCGCAGTTGCGCGCGCAAGCCACGCGTGACGGGCTCACGGGGCTGGCCAACCGGCGGCTTTTCGAAGATCGGCTCGGCCAGGCGATCGCCAAGGCGCGGCGCAGCGGCGACATGCTGGCCGTTCTGTTCATCGACCTCGACGGCTTCAAGCAGGTCAACGACAGCCTCGGCCACGACGCCGGCGACAGCCTGCTCGTCGAGGTGGCTCATCGCTTCGGCGCCTGCGTCCGCGAAGGGGACACACTCGCGCGCCTGGGCGGAGACGAGTTCACGGTGATCATCGATCCGCTGCGCCAGAAGGCCGACGCCGGGCTGGTCGCCCGCAAGCTGCTGGACGCGCTCGCGCCCCCGTTCGAACTCTCCGGAACGAAGGTGAATCCATCGGCCAGCATCGGCATCGGCGTCTTCCCCCAGGACGCAGCCGACCTCGAGGCCTTGCTGAGATACGCGGACGCGGCAATGTACGAGGCCAAGCGGGCCGGCAAGGGGCGCTTCTCTTACGCCGGCCACCCTTGACGCCGCGAACTGCGTCGCTCGCGTTGTCACGCGTACGCGCCGCACGCCAGGATGAGATCGCCGTGCTTCTCGAAGTAGGTCGACTTGACCATCGCCTTTTGCGTCAGCGGATGCATCCATCGGTAGCTCACATGCCCCTTTCCTTCGCGCTTGGCGATGGAGACGATGTCGCTCACGAACAGCTTGCCGTCGAGGTCCTTGAAGTTCGAGGCGTCGATGCCCGCGAGGCGGCTGTTGACGCCGTGCGCGACGCACCGCCCATCCGGCGAGTACACGCTCAGGTACAGGTCGCGGTCGATCAGCTCGCCCTTGTCGAGCTTGTTGACCTCGTCGATCAGCGCCTTGGGGCCGCGGCCGCGAGTGAACTGCAATCCCTTGTGCACCAGGGCCTGTGCGTCCGCTTCGCTCGCGAACTCGCGTTCGCCGAGCTTGAAGAACCCCACCGAGTCGGTGAGCCCGACCGCCTGCTCGTGCAGCGCCTTCACCGGCTCGCCGGCGCGCTCGATCAGCGCCGCGTTGCGCTGGGTTGCGGCGTCGATCTCGGTGATCGCGCGGTTGATCTCCGCAATGCCGGCACTCTGCTGGCGCGCCGCCGCCGACATCTCGGTCATGATCTCCGTCACGCGCTGCACGCTGCCCACGATGTCGTGCATCGTGGTACCCGCGCGCTCCACCAGCGACGCGCCGGTGCTGACCGCCGAGACCGAGTTGTCGATCAGGCCCTTGACGGCCTTGGCCGCCTCGGCCGATCGGGTGGCAAGCGATCGAACCTCGCTTGCGACCACCGCGAACCCGCGGCCCTGTTCGCCGGCGCGCGCCGCCTCGACCGCAGCGTTGAGCGCGAGGATGTTGGTCTGGAAGGCGATGCCGTCGATGACGGCGATGATGTCGACGATCTTGTTCGAGCTGCCGCGGATCGTGCCCATCGTGTCCACCACCTGCTGCACGACCTCGCCGCCCTGCGAGGCGAGTGCCAGGGTCGAGGTGGCGAGCTCGTGGCCGCGTGTCGCGTTGTCGGCGTTGTGCTGGACAGCCGCCGTGAGTTCCTCCAGCGACGACGCCGTGGATTCGAGCGAGTTGGCCTGGGTGCGCACGGCCGACGAAAACGCGGCCTGGTCGGCGCCGATGTGGCCCGACGAAGTGGCGATGGCCAGCGTGCGCGTTCGCACGTCCGCCACGACGCCGAAGGTCTGCTCTCGCAACGCGTCGAGGGCGGCGATGAGCCGATGCCGCGGCGCGGCGGGTTCCGCAACGGCCGCGCCGGAGAGGTCGCCGGAGGCCATTCGCTCGGCAAGAGCGGCTGCTTCCTCGACCGGCTGCAGCGCATGCCGGCGCACGCCACGCGCCGCGTAGGCGCCCATGACGAGCGCCAACAGGCCGAGCACGAGGGCCCCTTGGCGCTGCAGCTCCGGCTTTACATCGAGCGCCGCCAGCGCGACGATGGCGGCGACCGCGCAAAAGCTCACGGTCAGTGCCCAGGCGAATCGAGCGACTGGTGTTTCACGCGCTGTGTTCATGGCTGAAGAATCCGTTTGTCTCGTTCGTGATCGGCCGCGGACGCATCCGCCGCAGTCATTGGTATCGGCTTTGACGGGCTTCGGTTGAGCGGAGCTTCATCGCTGCGAAAGCCATCCGAAGTGCCCGCTTGCAGCAGACAGCGCACTATTTCTCGCCAGCCCCGAGCGCGTGCTAAGGCTTTCCTTTAGGTACGGACACTCCAGCTCGTTCGTACCAGGGCGCAGCGCATTGGCCGGCTCCTACGATGAATCGCACTGGGGTTCAACCAATGCGAGGGTCGGCATGAACATCTCGAAACTGAGACTGACGGCGCGAGGGCTGCTGGTGTCGTGCGCCATGGCGTGCGGTGCGGCGGGCGCGGCTGAAATTGTGGTCGGGCAGATCGCGCCGCTGTCAGGCGTTCTCGCCACCACCGGCGCGCAGATGGTGCTGGGCGGCAAGATCGCCTTCGACGCCGTCAACGACCAGGGTGGCGTGCATGGCGCGAAGATTCGCACCATCGTGCTCGACGATGGCTACAAGGTCGACGAGACCGTGAAGCTGACGCGCCAGATGGTGGCCAAACCGGAAGTCGTGGCGCTGTTCGGCTTCGCAGGCACCTCCAACATCGGCAAGCTGCTCGAGGAGCGGGTGATGGCCGATGCCGGCATCGCGCTCGTGGCGCCCTACTCCGGCGGCGAGTCGCTGCGCTCGCCCTTCAACCCGTGGATCTTCCATGTGCGCGCCGGCTATGCCGCCGAGGCCGAGCACATGGTCAAGCAGCTCAACACGCTGGGGATCGATCGCGTCGCGCTGCTCTACCAGGACGACGGATTCGGACGCTCCGGCCAGGCCGGCGTCGAGGCGGCCCTCGCACGGCGCGGGCAGAAGGTGGTTGCATCGGCCACCTACGACCGCGTCACCGGCAACGTCGACGCCGCCGTTCAGGAGATCCTCGCCGCCAAGGCGCAGGCCGTCATCATGATCGCGGTGAACAAGCCCGCGGCGGCGTTCGTGAAGAAGTATCGCGAAGCCGGCGGCGGCGGGCAGCTGTTCAACATCTCGGTCGTCGATCCGGCGGAGCTCGTCAAGCTCGGCGGCCTGAACAACGTGCGCGGCCTGGGCATCAGCCAGGTCGTGCCCTACCCGTACCAGGGTGGGCTGCCGGTGGTGCGCGAGTTCCACGAGACCTTGAAGAAGTACGCGCCGGATCAAGCCGTCAACTACACCAACTTCGAGGAGTTCGTCGGCGCCAAGGTGCTCATCGAAGGGCTCCGCCGCGCCGGGCCGCAGCCCACGCGGGCCAAGGTGCTGGCCGCGCTCGAGTCGATCCGCAACCACGACCTCGGCGGCATCACGATCAGCTATGGTCCGAAGGAACGTGTGGGCTCGCGCTACGTCGAGGTCACAGTGATCGGCAGCGAAGGCAAGCTGCTGAAGTAAAGTTCGCCGTCGCCGCATCCCCGCCATGCTTTGAGCCACCCGCTTCTCGATCGACTCGACGCCATCGGCCGCTCGCTCGCCGCCTGCGACGATGCACTGGCGCTGATCGGCCTCGGCTCGGTCGGGCTCGACACGCACCGGCTGGACGCCTGGTCGGATCTCGACTTCTTCGCCATCGTCGCGGCGGACCGCAAGGCGAGCTATCTCGATGACCTCGGCTGGCTCGCGCGCGCGCACCCGCTCGCCTGGCAGTTCCGCAACACGGCCGACGGATACAAGGTCTTGATGGCTGACGGCGTGCTGTGCGAGTTCGCGGTCTTCGAG
>CAJPFZ010000149.1 GCA_905339355.1 Burkholderiaceae bacterium | reverse complement strand
CGCAGGTCCCGCTGAGGGAGGAACAGAGCCCCTTTCCCGCATGCGGAGCGCCATTGCGAAGGTGACGGGGGAGGCGTGGCGGACGATTCCCCACTTCTACGAGACGATGGAAATCGACATGAAGGAGGCGGTGGAGGTGATCCGTGAACTGAAGGGGGGCGGGCACGCCGTCACCTTCAACGATCTGGTCATCAAGGGGGTGGCCATGGCCCTGGCGGCGTTCCCTCGGCTCAACGCATCCTTTGCCGGCGACCGGATCGTGCTCCACGACGCCATCAACATCGGCTTTGCCGTGGCCATGGACGACGGGCTCCAGGTGCCGGTGGTGAAGGGGTGCCAGGGGCTCTCCCTGAAGGAGATCGCCCTCCAGGCCATGCGCCTGGCCGAGCGGGCCCGAAGCGGCGCCATCACCCAGGAGGAGATCTCCAGCGGCACCTTCAGCGTCTCCAACCTGGGGATGTACGGCATCGAGGAGTTCGCCGCAGTCATTCTTCCACCCCAGGCGGCGATCCTGGCCGTGGGGGCAGTGGCCGACCGGCCAGCGGTGCGCGACGGACATCTGGTCGCCGCCAAGACCATGCGGGTGACCCTCTCCTGCGACCACCGGGTGGTGGACGGAGCCTATGGGGCGCGGTTTCTGGGTGAATTGAAGCGGGTAGTGGAAAATCCGGTGCTGATGCTGGTCTGACGATGAACATGATTGACCTCGGCTGCCTCGACTACCACACCACCTACGCCATGCAGGAGAGGCTGGCGGAGGCGGTTGCCGACGGAACCTCCCCGGAGACGCTGCTACTGGTGGAGCATCCGCCGGTCTACACCACCGGCCGGGGAGGTCGCCGGGAAAACGTGCTCGACCCCGGTATCCGGGTGGTGGAGACCAACCGGGGGGGCGACGTGACGTTCCACGGGCCGGGACAGCTGGTCGGCTACCCGATCATCGACTTGGGGCGCCGGGGCCGCGACCTGCACCGCTACCTCCGATTCCTGGAAGAACTCCTCATCCACGTGGCGGCCGACTTCGACGTCGCCGCCCGCCGCGAGCTGGGCCGCACCGGCATCTGGACTGACGGGGGGAAGCTCGCCTCCATCGGTGTCGGCGTCCGCCGCTGGGTGACCATGCACGGGTTCGCCCTCAACGTCGCCAATGACCTGTCCCCCTTTAGCCCCATCAACCCCTGCGGGATCGTTGCCTGCCCCATCACCTCCCTCTCCGTTGTTCGCGGTCATCACGTGCCGCTGGACGCCGTCCGCCGTTCAGTGGCCCAGCGGTTTCCTTCCCTCCTCGACGCGTGGCTGCCGTGCCGGGAGTCTCCTGAACCGGCGCCCTGACCTTACAATTCGGGGAGACGTGGTATACTTATCCAATTCCTATGCAATGAATAAGGAGGTTTATCATGCCCGTCACCGACCAGAGGAAACTTCTTCCCGAGCAGCTTCGCTGGAGCTGCGATCCCGGCCAGTTCGACTTCGACACCACCGACGACCTCCCCGAGCTGGAAGGAACCCTGGGGCAGGCCCGGGCCCTTGCCTCCATCGATTTCGGCCTCGATATCCGGGAGAGCGGCTTCAACCTCTTCCTGGCCGGCGAGGCCGGCACCGGCCGCACCTCCACCATCAAGAACATCCTGAAGAAGAAGGCCAAGTCCGAGCCCCCTCCCTTCGACTGGGTCTACGTCAACAACTTCAAGTCTCCTGACCTCCCCATCGCCCTGGCGCTCCCGACCGGTAAGGGTGCCGAGCTGGAAACGGACATGCGGGAGTTGATCGACGCGGTGCGCAGCATCATCCCCAAGGCCCTGGACAGCAAGGAGTACGAGGCCAACAAGGCCACCATCATCGAGGCCTACCAGGAGAAAAACAACGAACTGTTCGGAAAGCTGGAGGCCGAGGCCCAGGAGAAAGGCTTTGCCCTGCAGCGTACCGTTTCGGGGCTTGTCATGGTTCCCCAAAAGGAGGGGCGCAACTACACCCAGGAGGAATATGACGCCCTCACCAGCCAGGAGAAGGAGAAGCTGGAGGAGGTGGGGCAGGAGTTGACCGAGAAACTCAACGACGTGCTCCGCCAGGTGCGTGACAACGAAAAGCAGACCAAGGACCAGCTTGCCCAGCTGGACCGGGACCTGGGCAATGCCTCGGTGGGGCACCACATTGACCCCCTTCGGGAGAAGTACGGCGACAACCCCAAGGTGGTGGAGTACCTGAACGCGGTCCAGGAGGACATCATCGCCAATCTGGAGGACTTTAAGCCCCAGCAGCCGGTTCAGTCCCCCATCCCGGGCCTCAAGCTCCCCCGGCAGGAGCCCTCCTTTGAGCGCTACCAGGTGAACGTCTTCGTCGACAACCATGACGCCCAGGGGGCGCCGGTGGTCTTCGAGCCGAACCCCACCTACAGCAACCTCTTCGGCCGCACCGAGCACATCATGCAGATGGGGGGGACGGCCACCACAAACTTCACCATGATCAAGCCGGGGGCGCTCCACAAGGCCAACGGCGGCTACCTCATCGTCGACGCCCGCGAGGTCCTCGTGAACCCCTACTCGTGGGATGCGCTGAAGCGCTGCATTCGCAGCGCCGAGATCAAGTTCGAAGACCCCCTGGAGCAGTACCGCTTCATCACCATCGT
>CAJPFZ010000148.1 GCA_905339355.1 Burkholderiaceae bacterium | reverse complement strand
CTCCTCCGGGCAGTAGCCGACACCGAGACGGGCCACGCGGTGCGGCGGCAGGCCGATGGTCTCCTGGCCGTGCACGCGCACGGAACCCTTTCGGCTGCCAGTCAGCCCCATGATCGCGCGCAGGGTGCTCGTTCGGCCTGCGCCGTTGCGGCCGAGCAGCGTGACGACCTCGCCCTCCTGCACGTCGAAATCCACGCCGTGCAGCACATGCGACTCGCCGTACCACGCGTGCAGGTTGCGCACCTCGAGCAACGCAGCCATCAGTGCGCCCCTTGCAGCGCTGCATCCGCGCTGCCCATGTAGGCCTCGATCACCGCCGGGTCGGCCGAAACCTCCGCATAGCTGCCCTCGGCCAGCGTGGCGCCGCGCTGCAGCACCGTGATCGTGTCGGCGATGCTCGCCACCACGCTCATGTTGTGTTCCACCATCAGCACGGTCCGCTTGGCGGCCACCTTCTTGATCAGGCGGCGTACGCGGTCGACGTCTTCCAGCCCCATGCCCTGGGTCGGCTCGTCCAGCAGCATCAGTTCCGGCTCGCAGGCGAGCGTGGTGGCGATCTCCAGTGCGCGCTTGCGGCCGTAGCTCAGCTCGACCGCCGTGATGCCGGCGAAGGGCGCCAGGTCCACGGCGTCCAGCAGCTCGAGCGCACGTTCATTCAAGGTGTGCAGAGAGCGCTCGGGGCGCCAGAAATGAAAGGAGGTGCCCAGCCGCCTCTGCAAGGCCACGCGCACGTTCTCGAGCACGCTCAGGTGCGGAAACACGGCCGAGATCTGGAACGAGCGGATGACGCCTCGCTTGGCAACTCGCGCCGGCGAGTCCGCGGTGATGTCGACGCCGTTGAAGACGATGCGGCCCGCGCTCGGCGCGAGGAATTTCGTGAGCAGGTTGAAGCAGGTCGTCTTGCCGGCCCCGTTGGGCCCGATCAGCGCATGGATGCTTCCGCGCTTGACGCGCAGGTTCACCTGGTTCACCGCAACGAATCCCTTGAACTCCTTGCTGAGGTCGTGCGCTTCGAGGATGGTGTCTGAGTTCATTCCGGCGGTCCGATGCACGGGCCGAATCCGGCTGGTGCGAAGAGCCGCTACGTTAGGCGGCGAGGCACGGTCGCACCAGTCGCACGATTACCTCGGGAACAACCCGATGCCGCGCGCACCGGGGACGCAGCGTCTGCGCAGCAGCGCATGCAGTAGTTCTACGCCAGTAGTCGCCGCCATTGACGCGGCCCTGTGCAAGGCGCACAACGTGCGACTCCTTGCAGGCGCGAGCGGAGTCCGAACGACACGGAGACAAGGAACATGGCGAACACACTCAGCGGTGCGCTCGGCGCCGCACTGGCCGGTCTGGCCGCACTCTCTTGCGCTACTGCGAACGCGGCCCAGCTGCAGACCGTGACGGGCTTCACCAACCCGGGGTCGCTGACGATGCAGAAGTACGTTCCCGACGGCATGCCGTCGGGCGCGCCGATCGTCGTGGTGATGCACGGGTGCACTCAAAACGGCGCCGACTACTTCAACGATGCCGGCTGGAAGAAGATGGCCGACCAATACAAGTTCGCGGTGCTCGTGCCCTCGCAAACCACGAGCAACAACTTCAACAAATGCTTCAACTGGTTCGAGCCCGGCGACTACACGCGCGGCCAGGGCGAGAGCCAGTCGATCGTCAACGCGATGAACAAGGTGATCGCCGACCACGGCCTGGACGCGAACCGCGCCTTCGTCTCGGGCCTGTCGGCGGGCGGTGCCTTCACGATGGTGATGGCGGGCTCCTACCCCGACCGCTTCAAGGGTGCGGCGGTGATGGCGGGCGTGGTGTACGGCTGCGGGACCGATGTCTGGACCGGCCTCAGCTGCATGAGCTACCCCGGCAACGATCCGGTGACGCTGGGCAACAAGGTTCGCAACGCCAATCCCGGCTACAGCGGCCCGTGGCCCAGGGTGCAGGTGTTCCACGGCACCGATGACGACAAGGTGTCGATCCAGAACCTCACCGCGATCGTGAACCAGTGGACCAACGTGCATGGCATCGACCAGGCCGCGGACGAGACCGGCATGCTGGGCAACGCCACCGTCAGGAAGTACAGGAACGGCAGCGGCGCGGTGCTGGTCGAGTCGTATTCGGTCAGCGCAATGGCCCATGCCGTGGCGGTCGATCCGGGCACGGCCGAGAGCCAGTGCGGAACGGCGGGCCAATACTACGTCGACGCCAATCTGTGTTCGAGCCACGTGGCGCTGCAGGCGTGGGGCCTGGCGAGCGGCGGCGGTGGCGGCGGCAACTCGATCGTCGCCGGCAGCGTGGCCGGCGAGGACGGCTACGTCAAGGCCACCGCCAGCGGCGGCTCGCCCTCGGTCGGCAGCTACAGCACGCCGGCGATCGGGCGCGGCGCCGACGGCAAGTTCAACCGCAGCGTGCTCTCCTTCGATACGAGCGCCATTCCCGATGGGGCGACCATCAAGCGCGCCTACCTCACCGTGACACGCGATTCGAGCTACGGCTCGCCGTGGACCAACCCCGCCGGAAACCAGCTCGTCGTCGACGTGAAGAACGGCAGCTTCGGCAACTCCACGACGGAGACCACCGACTGGGCCGCCGCGCCGACCGCCCCGGGCGTGGCCACGATCGCGCAGTTCAGCAGCGCAAGCAAGGCCTCCAGCGACTTCAGCCCTGCCGGTCTGTCGGCGATCAACAAGACCGGCAGAACGCAGATCAAGCTGCGCTTCACGCTCGACCAGACCTCGACCAACTACCTCTTCATCAAGGAAGGGGGCGCGGCGACGTTGACAGTCGAGTACTAGGCTCTTTCGGAACGCGGCTTCCCCGGGAGCCGTCAAGCCAGGGGTAACGGCAAGTGCATGCCGGGGCGCATGGGCATATCCTCGCGCCACCGTTCACCCCTGGGCCGCTTCCTTGCTCTCCGACACCGACCTGCTGCTCGCCTTCGACCTGGCGCCCGTGGGCCTGTGCGTCTCGCGCAACCGCGTGATCCAGCGCTGCAACGAGGCGTATGCATCGATGTTCGGCTACACCGCGGCGGACCTGACCGGCCACTCGATGTCGATGCTCTACCCGTCGACCGACGAGTTCGAGCGCATCGGCGAACGCGGGCTCGCGATCATGCGCGACAGCGGCCGCTACTCCGACGAACGCATCATGAAACACCGCGACGGGCGCCTTTTCTGGTGCCACGTCGCCGGCAGATCGCTCGACCGCAACGACCCGTTCGGCTGCGCGGTGTGGATGTTCGAGGACATCTCCGCGCGCCGGCCGGTGACGACGCCGCTGACGGTGCGCGAGCGCGAGATCGCACAGCTGCTGGTCGAAGGCAAGACCAGCAAACACATCGCGCGCGCCCTCGGCGTGAGCCCGCGCACCATCGACGCGCACCGCGCCCGGCTGCTTCGCAAGCTGAAGGTGAGCACGCCAACCGAGCTCGTCGCTCGGCTGGCGGGCCTGACCTGAACCCCCAAGCCGCGCTCAGAGGCTGTGAGGCATGCGCTGCCTCACTCGGCTCAGTTCGGCACGCTCAGCGTGCTGCCGTCGAAGTCGATGAGGTCGGCAGCTGCCGGCGCAGCCACGAAGTTCGGCACGTTGGCAGCCGTGATCGCGGGCGCGGCGCCGGGCGTGCCGCCGCGCGGCGTGGTGCGAACGACCTGGCTCGGCGGCAGCGCGGCCCCCGTGGTCAGATGCTCGTACATCGCATCCATCGAGCGGTTGAAGTACACGTGCAGCGGCACGAAGCGCGTGTCGAGGCCGGACTGTGGGATCAGGGTGTCGAAGTGCTGGGCGTTCGTCACCTCGATGTAGCGCAGCTGGCTGGCGGCACCTTCCACCGACTGGTTGAACGCCGCATAGGCGCGCGCATTGTGGTTGGGGATCACCAGCGCGTCGCTGCGGCCCGCGGCGATCAGCGTGGGCTTGCCGCGCAGGTTGCCGTTGAGCAGGAATTCGGCGATGCCGTCGCGCACGCGCTGGCTTTGCGCTGCGGTGGGCACGGTGAACTCGGAGAGGTCGGCGCCCGTGACCGCATCCTTGCCGGTGACCAGCGCACGCTGGCACAGCGCGGAGTCGAGCGCGAAGTCCTGCAGGCCGGTGGAGGGTGAAGTCGCGAGTGCCCATGACACCGCACCGCCCACCGAGTCGTTGTAGACGACGGTAGCCGGCACGCCGTTGATGGTGCCGTTGCCCACCGCGAACAGCTGCGCCTTCTGCAGCGCCTGCGCCGCCGAGGGCGCCGCTGGCACGCCGGTGGCGCCGACGTAGGCCGCGCTCACGCCGCACAGGTTGTCGGTGTAGCTGAAGCGGCCTGGCGCGTTGGAGTAGATCATCGCGACGATGGGCGCGTTGCCGATGCCGTAGTGGAAGTTGTGCATCGTGTCGTGCTGCGGCTCCCAACCGTAGAAGCGCATCTTGGCCAGCGCGTCGGCGGCCTGCTCGGCGGTCGTCCCGCCGCTGACCAGGCCCTTGGCGGCGAGCGCCGTGCAGCGGTTGGTGGCGCGCGCGTTCATGCCCGTGAGCGTCATGAAGTTGTAGAACGACACTTCCGCCATCGTGGCGTCGGCCGCCAGCACCGCGCAGGGCTGGTAGATGTTGGCGTAGGTGAAGTAGTCCACCAGCGATTTGCCGACCGTGGGCACGTCGACGCCGCCGAAGCTGACGCCATAGCCGGTGGTGCTCGCGGGCTGTGCGCTGGGCTCGTTGGCCACCACGCCGTCGATCAGGCCCTCGGTGTCCTGCTCGGCCGCCTGCAGCACGGCCGCCCCGCCGTTGGAGACAGAACCCGCGATCACCAGCGTGTTGTCCGCCGTGAAGCGGATGAGCTTGCTGCTGCCGTCAGGCGCGGTGTCGGCGTATTCCTGGTTCAGCGCGTACAGCGCGTACTTGATCGAGGCGAGCGTGTCCGTGCCCCAATCCTTCTCGGGGTTCTTCTGCGAATGCGCCTGCTTCATCGCCACGCGGTTCGGGAACACCGCGTTGTAGGCGGCGCGCGCCGCATCGGTCACGGCCGCGGCAAAGAACGACAGCGCGCCTGCATCGGTGCGCGTGGCGCGGGTGCCGTCGATCTTCATCACGGTGTCGTCGGTGGGGTCGTACAGGCCCGGGCCTTTGCCGGCATCGGTGAGCGTGACCGCGCAGCCGCGCTTGAGCGCCCACTCGGCGGCGCTGCTGATGGAGCCGTACACGCCGCGCGAGCCCGACGAGGGGCCGGCCACGATGCAGGGGTTGTCGACATCGAAGCTGCTCGGAATCTGGACCGCGTACACGACCTTCTTGTTGCCCGTTCCGTCGTCCAGCGAGCCGATGTACTCCTTGCCGGGGATCAGGCCTTCATCGGCGGTGACGTTGCCGCTGACGTCGACGTTGGGCCCGTACAGCGTGCCGTAGCCGCCGTTGGCGCTGAAGTCGAGGATGCCGCGGTAGTTGGCGTGGATGGCGTTGCGGCGCAACTCCATCGCGGTGGGGTTGCTCGGGTCGGCGTAGGCCGGCGGCGCAGCGGCACCCAGCCCCGTCTTGCCCAGGCCGGCGGTGAGCAGGTCCTGCGTGTCGGCGGTGGTGCCGCTGCCGACGGCGATCGCGCTGTAGGTCGTGACGCTGTGATGGGTCACACCGGTAGGCAGCGCGTTGGTGGCGGGCGGCGGCGGAGGGGGCGGCGGCGGGGGCGCCGGATCGTCACTGCCACCGCAGGCCGTCAGGGTCGCGACCATCAAGGCCAGTGCGGCCAGTCGCATTTCGTTTCGGGATCCCGTCATCGTTGTGTCTCCAGTTGCGTTTTGGGTCGGGTCGCCAACTGTGGAGTCAGGTGATGCGGGGCGCGAGTCGTACGAATACCTCAGGGACAACCGTTACGTAGCCTTCGCTGAGGGAGAACCCCGCGCAAAAAATGAGACACCCGCCTTGCGGGTGTCTCTCGTGTGGGTCAGGTGGTGGGTGGAAGCAGCACTACTGCGCCGTCCATCCCCCGTCGACCGGAATGGTGGCGCCGTTGATGTTGTGGGCCCACTTCTGGCACAGCATGGCGGCCACTTCGCCGATCTCGCTCGGCTTGGAGGTGCGCAGGCTCGGCTGCTTCTCGCGCAGCAGGTCGCGCATGCCGGCCTCGCGGTCGCCGCCGAACTG
>CAJPFZ010000147.1 GCA_905339355.1 Burkholderiaceae bacterium | reverse complement strand
GTGCGGCGAGCGGTTGTCGCGCACCATCAGCGGCAGGTTGAGCTGGCGGCAGCGCGCCTCGGTCAGTGTCAGGCAGATCAGGCCGCGGCCGTGCTTGGCCATGAAGTTGATCGCCTCGGGGGTGACGTATTCGGCGGCCAGCACGAGGTCGCCCTCGTTCTCGCGGTCCTCCTCGTCGACCAGCACGACCATGCGGCCGTCGCGGATGTCGGCGACGATGTCCTTGATGGGGGATAGGGCTGTCATTCGTTCTCCGCGCTCAGCATGCGCTCGATGTAGCGGGCGACGAGGTCGATCTCGAGATTGACCCGGCTGCCGGCCTGCAGGTGCTTGAGCGTCGTCACCGCCACGGTGTGCGGGATCAGGTTGATGGAAAAGTCAGTCTTGTCGACACGGTTCACCGTCAGGCTGACGCCGCTCACCGTGACCGAGCCCTTGCGCGCGATGTACTTCGCCAGCGGCTTCGGCGCGCGGATCACCAGCTCGTGGCTCTCGCCGATGCGCTCGAACTTCAGCACCTCGCCGACGCCGTCGACATGGCCGGTCACCAGGTGGCCGCCGAGGCGGTCGGCCAGGCGCAGCGCCTTCTCCAGGTTCACCTCGCCGGGTGCATCCAGGCCGACGGTGCAGTCCAGCGTCTCGCGCGAGACGTCGACCTTGTAGGAGGCACCCGCTTTCTCGATGACGGTCAGGCAGACGCCGCCGTGGGCGATCGAGTCGCCCAGGGCCACGTCCGAGAGGTCGAGGCCCGGCGCCTCGACGGTCAGGCGCAGGCCTTTCTCCAGGGCTTGCAGATGGGTGATCCTGCCAACGGCGGCGACGATTCCGGAAAACACCTTGTTTGTCGGGGAAATATCAGGAACCGCGAATTTTACCCGCGAACCGCCCCCCGGTGTTTGAGGGGCATCAACCGCCCAGGGCCGTATTCACAACCTTTATGAACTGCTCGGCAGGCTGGTAGCCGACCACGCGCAGGTTCTTGCGCTCCTGGCCCTGGCGGTCGAAGAAGATGATGCCGGGCGGGCCGAACAGGCTGAAGCGCTTCAGCAGCGCCTTGTCCGCATCGCTGTTGGCGGTGACATCCACCTGCAGCAGGGTCATGCGGCGCATCTGTGCCGCCACGCGCGCATCCGAGAAGGTGTATTTCTCCATCTCCTTGCAGGAGACGCACCAGTCGGCGTAGAAATCCAGCATCACCGGCCGGTCGGCCGCGGCGAGGCGCGCCTCCAGTTCGGCCAGCGACTTCACGCGCTCGAAGGCGACGTGCTCGGCCGGCGCGCCCGCGCTGCGCAGGAAGCCGAGCGGCGCCAGCGGGTCGCGGCTGCCGCCCACGGCGCCGACCACCAGCGAGGCGCCGACGAGCAGCAGCACCAGGCCGATGCCCTTCCAGAAGCGCGCCCAGTTGTGCGCATGCGGCGGCAGCGGATCGAGTGCGCGCAGGAACACCGCCGAGCCGATGGCCAGCGCGCCCCAGGCGCCGAGGTGCGCCCAGGCCGGCAGCACCGGCGAGACCAGCCAGATCGCCAGGCCGAGCAGCAGGACGCCGAAGAATTTCTTCACCGACTCCATCCACGGCCCGGTGTGCGGCAGGAGCGAGCGCGTCGACACGCCGACGATCACCAGCGGCACGCCCTTGCCCAGCGCCATGGCGAACAGCGCCGCGCCGCCGAG
>CAJPFZ010000146.1 GCA_905339355.1 Burkholderiaceae bacterium | reverse complement strand
CGACACCATTGCCACCAAGTGGGGCTACTCGCGCCAGGAACTCGATGCCTACGCGGCCGAATCGCAGCGCCGCGCCAAGCAGGCCTGGGACGAGGGCCGCTTCAGGAAGTCCATCGTGCCGGTGAAGGACATCAACGGCCTTGTCATCCTCGACCGTGACGAATACATGCGCCCCGAGACCACGCGCGAATCGCTGGCACAGCTGAAGCCCGCCTTCGCCGAGCAGGGCGAGCAGTACGGCTTCGACGCGGTGATCCTGCAGCGCTATCCGGAAGTCGAGCGCATCGAGCACGTGCACCATGCCGGCAACAGCTCGGGCATCGTCGACGGCGCCGCCGCAATCCTCTTCGGCACAAAGGAGATGGGCGAAAAGCTCGGCCTCAAGCCGCGCGCCCGCATCCGCGCCTTCGCCTCGACCGGCTCCGAGCCCTCGATCATGCTCACCGGCCCGGCGCCGGCCACCGAGAAGGCGCTGAAGCGCGCCAAAATGTCGGTGAAGGACATCGACCTCTACGAGCTCAACGAGGCCTTCGCCGCCGTGGTGGTGCACTACATGCGGCAGCTCGGCATCGCCCACGACAGGATGAACGTCAACGGCGGCGCGATCGCCATGGGCCATCCGCTCGGCGCCACCGGCGCCATGATCCTCGGCACGCTGCTCGACGAGCTCGAGCGCCGCAACCTGTCCACCGGACTGGCCACGCTCTGCGTCGGCGCCGGCATGGGCACGGCAACCATCATCGAACGGGTGTAAGCGAAATGATCAATTACGCAGTAGACAGCGAAGGCATCGCCACCCTCGAGTGGGACCTGCCGGGTCGCGCGCAGAACGTCCTCAACGAACAGAGCATGGCGGCCTTCGCCACGGCCGCGCAGAAGGCGCTGGCCGATCCCGCCGTGAAAGGCCTCCTCGTCGCCTCGGCCAAGGCCGACTTCATCGCCGGCGGCGACCTCGAGATGCTGCTCAAGGCCACCGACGCCCAGGCCATGAGCGACAACCTGAAGCAGTGGCACAAACTGTTCCGCACGCTGGAGACCACCGGCAAGCCGGTGGCGGCGGCGCTCAACGGCACCACCCTCGGCGGTGGCCTGGAACTGGCGCTGGCCTGCCACTACCGCGTCGCCGCGGACAACCCGAAGGCGCGCTTCGGCTTCCCC
>CAJPFZ010000145.1 GCA_905339355.1 Burkholderiaceae bacterium | reverse complement strand
GCGTTTAATCATCCGTGCAATTATGGATGTTGACTACCCTATTTGCAAGAATATAAAAATGGCGCCCGGCAGGGCAAAGGCACCTCACCCGCGCCGAAAGAACTGCCCGAGCTTGCCCAGGTTCTTCCAGGCCAGCGCCCCGACGCCGCCGACGCCGGAGCGGCGCAGCGCATCCAGGTCCTCGTGGGATTTGCGCACGATGTTGGCGAGCGAGCGGTTGCTGGCGCCGCCGACGCGCATCTTCACCAGCACCTGCGGCAGGTACACCGCCTTGAAGCCCGGCTGCGAGAACAGCTGCAGGATGCTGAAATAGTCGGCTGCGATGCGGTAGCGCGTATCGAAGCCGCCGATGCGCTCGTACCACTCGCGCCGCACGTAGAGCGTGGGGTGCGGCGGCATCCAGCCGCGCGCCAGCAGGCGCGCCCTGAACGGCGCGGATTTCCAGTGGCGCACCACCCGGCCAGTGTCGCCCTTGCGCACGTACTGCAGGTCGCCGTACACAGCGCACACCGCCGGATCAGCGAAGGCCGCGGCGACACGCGACAGCACCGCCGCGTCGGCGAACAGGTCGTCCGAATGCAGAAAACCCACCACCTCCCCGCGCGCCAGGCGAAGGCCCTTGTTGAGGGCGTCGTAGATGCCGCGGTCGGGCTCGCTCACCAGCACATTGATCGAACCGGCATAAGCCTGCAGCACCTCCAGCGTGCCGTCCCTGGAGTTGCCGTCGATGACGATCAGCTCGACATCCGGATGGTCCTGCGCCAGCACCGATTCCAGCGCCTCCGCCACAACGTCCCGATTGTTGTAAACGGCGGTAATGACGGAGATCCTCACCCCTCAGTCCTCATCCCTCAGCCCTCATTTCGCGTCACCATCCAATCCCCCAGCACCAGCACATCCATTTTCGTGCGCAGGAAGCAGTCCAGCGCCTCTTCCGGCCGGCACACCACCGGCTCGTTCTCGTTGAAGGAGGTGTTGAGCACCATCGGCACGCCGGTCAGCTCGCGGAAGGCCTCGATCAGGCGGTAATAGCGCGGGTTGGTGTCGCGGCTCACCGTCTGCAGGCGGCCCGAGCCGTCGACGTGCGTCACCGCCGGGATGCGCGCGCGCTGTGCGGCGCGGATCTGGAACACCTGCATCATGAACGGCACCTCGCCGTCCTGCTCGAACCATTCCGGCACCGCCTCGCGCAGGATCGACGGCGCAAAAGGTCGGAAGGATTCGCGCCGCTTGATCTTCAGGTTGAGGATGTCCTTCATGTCCGCCCGGCGCGGATCGCCGAGGATCGAGCGGTTCCCCAGCGCGCGCGGGCCC
>CAJPFZ010000144.1 GCA_905339355.1 Burkholderiaceae bacterium | reverse complement strand
CAGCGCAGCGACGTGGCATGACGATGTTGCCGATCCAGATCGCGAGCCGCAGCGAGGTCGGCGGCCGCAGCCGCAACGAAGACCATGTGCTGCACGGCGAGCTGCCGGGTGGCTGGTATGCGTTGCTGGCCGACGGCGCCGGCGGGCACAGCGACGGCGCCCTCGCCTCCGAGCTGGTGGTGCGCGCGGCCGCGCACGAGCTGCGAGAGCGTGCCGCGCAGTCCGCGCTGCAGCCCGACGCGCTGGGCGCCATGATCCGCAACGCCCATGCCGCGCTGAACGAACGTCAACGCGGTGCCCGGGGCCGCCAGCGCATGCACGCGACCCTCGTGCTGCTGTGGATCGACAGGGCGCAGCAGCATGCGATGTGGTCGCACGCCGGCGACTCGCGGCTGTACCGGCTGCGCCGCGGCCGCATCGCGCAGGTGACCCACGACGACAGCGTCGTGCAGGGCATGGTCGACGCCGGCCTGCTCGACGCCGCGCAGGCTCGCATCCACCCGCAGCGCAACCAGCTGCTCGCCGCGCTCGGCAGCGACGAGCCGATCGAGCCGCATTGCTGCGACACGGCGCTCGAGCTGCAGGACGGCGACGTCTTCCTGCTGTGCTCCGACGGCTGGCACGACACGCTAGCCCACGCCGACATCGAGGCGAGCCTGGCCGAGTCGCGCAGCGCCGACGCGTGGCTCGACGCGATGCAGCGCCTCTTGCTGGCGCGCGCGCAGGCGCCGCAGGACAACTTCAGCGCCATCGCGGTGTGGGTCGGCGACCCCGCCGAGGTGACGCACATCCGCGCGATCTAGCGCCTTCGACGAACCCCGAGCCGAGGAGACCCGCATGAGCCCCTTCCACTTCGAACTCCGTCCGCGCTGGCCCGCCGCCCTCGCCGCCGCCGCGCTTTGCGCAGCCAGCGCCGCGGCGCTCGCGCAGCCTGGCGACACCCGTCTTCTCAGAGGCCGCGCGGTGACGACGCAGAACGTGCTGGAGGCGTTGACACCGCCCCCATCGCACGGTGCCTCGCGCAGCCTGAAGGTCACGCCCGACGGCTCGACACCATCGTCCACCGCCGTCGCGCAGATGCAGCCGGCGAAGAAGCCGAGCGCGTCGCTGCTGATCACCTTCGAAACCAACTCGGCGGTGCTGCTGCCGCGCTCGAAGGAGCAGCTCGACGTGGTGGCAGCGGCGCTGCGCAACGACCGGCTGAAGGACTTCAGCTTCGACGTCGAGGGCCACGCCGATCCGCGCGGCTCCAGCGAGGGCAACCGCGCCCTGTCGCAGGAGCGCGCCGAGAGCGTGCGCAGCTACCTGGTCGGCACGCACGGCGTTGCCGAGTCGCGGCTGCGCGCCATCGGCAAGGGCGATGCAGAGCTGCTCAACACGCGCAACATCGCCGCGCCGGAGAACCGGCGCGTGACGATCGTGACAGTCATGCAGTAGGGCGTCGCCAGACGCCGGCCCGTGCGTCGCCAGCGCTGGGCACACCATTTGCCGATTCGCCTGCATGCTGGACGTTCATCGCTTCGCGCGTGAGAGGCACAAGCTTCACGTCGCCGACATCGTCGTTGAATGGATGGTTCCCGACCTCGACGTTGCCTACTGCGTCGACCGCCGCGGACGAAAGTACACCATCGACCGGCGCAGTGCCGTCAGCTTTTCTGCTCTGTCCGAAGGCATGCGCCTGAAGGTGCGCGCCACGCCCGGCGGTGTGGTGAAAACCCTTGTGTTCGACGACGAGTGAGTCCGCCGGACAGCTCCTACAGCGCGATCAGACACATCGAGCGAGACACCGCTGCAGCGACTGACATCCGCTGCCGATGGAAGCTTCTAGATTGGGCGCATCAGCCGAGGGGGCCGATGCTGCGACCCGCATCTGAAGCGAGGCTTGCCGAACGCCCCGGGCTCAACCTGACGACAGGAGTACGCCATGGGCACGATGGATCCTCAGAGTTCGATGATTCTGGCCGGCATCATCCTGACGGCGCTGATCGCCGTTGCGGCATGGCTGGTCTACCGCAAGAACGAATCGCACCGCCTGGAGCGGCGCTTCGGGCCCGAATATGGTCGCGCGGTCAATGACCTTGGGGACCGCAACAAGGCCGAATCGGAACTGAAGGCACGCGAGAAGCGCGTGTCGAAGTTCAACATCGTGGCGCTTGCGCCTGCCGAGGCCACGCGCTTCAGCCAGGACTGGCGAGCCCTGCAGGCGCGCTTCGTCGACGACCCTGGCAGCGTGGTCGCCGAAGCCGACCAGCTGGTGCGCGAACTGATGCAAAAGCGCGGCTACCCGATGGCCGACTTCGACCGCCTCTCGGCCGACCTGTCGGTCGACCACGCGAGCGTCGTCGACCACTACCGCGCGGCGCAGGCGATCGCCGTGTGCGACCGGCGCGGCGAAGCCGACACCGAGGAGCTGCGCCGCGCGGTGGTGCACTATCGCGCGCTGTTCGATGAGTTGCTCGAGGTCGAGCGTACGCCGCCGCATTCCAGGGCCATGCCCGCTGCACACCAGGAGACACCGCGATGAACACCGTCATGAACAAGGACAACGCGCAGAGAAACCTCAGCACCGCCGACTTGGCGGCAGCTGCCGCGCCCCGCACCACGGCGCCGGACGAGCACGCCCAGCACGCGGAAGCCGACTTCGAGCCCGGCGATCGCGAGGTTCGCCATGAAGACGACGAGCTGGCTCAGCTGTTCCCGCCCGATGTGGCGAGCGAATTCCGCTCGCGCTGGGACGCGGTGCAGATCGGCTTCGTCGACGACCCGAGCCGGGCCGTGCGCGAGGCCGACGAGCTGGTCGCGCAGGTCATGAAGAGCCTCGCCGACAGCTTCGCCAATGCGCGCGCCGGCTTCGAGAACGAGATGAACCAGGCAGGCAACGCGTCCACCGAGAGCCTGCGTGTCGCGTTACGCGGATACCGCTCGTTCTTCCAGCGCTTGCTGTCGCTGTAGCCGCCCGGCTCAAGCGCATGCGCAGCCCCGGTGACCCCGGGGCTTCTTTTTGAATCTGGTACCACCGCGCTGCGATCAGGGACGCGCCCTCCACCCACGACGCACAGGCCCGCCGCATGCGCGACGAAGAAATTGCTTGACTCCTTCACTATTTCGATTATTGTGGAAGTATGAAGACAGAGACCAGGCGTCCGACCACACGACAAACCCCCGACCTGACCGCGCGCTATGCCGACATGTTCTCGGCCATGGGCGCGGAACCGCGGTTGCGGATCGTCAGGCTGCTGCTGAGCGCGCATCCACACGGCATGGTCGTGGGCGACATCGCCGCTGAACTCACGATTGCGAGTTCCACGTTGTCGCACCACCTCGACAAGCTGAAGAACGAAGGCCTCGTCAACGTCAGGCGCGAAGGCACCTTCCTCTGGTACTCGGCCAACACCCAGGCCTTCGAGGAGCTGCTCGGTTTTCTCTACGCCGAGTGCTGCACGCGCAACAAGGCCGTCGAACCGGAGCAGGTCGTCTGCTGCAAGTAAGCCACTGGAGATCACGATGAACACGAGCGATGTGAAAGACGTTGTGAAGCAGAAGTACGGCGAGGCCGCAAGCCGCGTCGCGCAAGGCGCCACCAGCAGCTGCTGCGGCGGCGCTCCCGGCAGCGGCAGCTGCGACCCCATCACCTCCAACCTGTACGACCCCGCGCAGGCCGGCCAGGTGCCCGAGAAGGCGCTGCTCGCCTCGCTCGGCTGCGGCAACCCGACCGCGCTCGCGGAACTTCAGCCTGGCGAAACGGTGCTCGACCTCGGTTCGGGCGGCGGCATCGATGTGCTGCTCTCGGCACGCCGCGTGGGCCCCACCGGGCGCGCCTTCGGCCTCGACATGACCGATGAGATGCTCGCGCTGGCCGAGGAAAACAAGCGCAAGAGCGGCCTTGCCAACGTTCACTTCCTCAAGGGCGAGATCGAGAACATTCCGCTGCCGGACAACTCGGTCGACGTGGTGATCTCCAACTGCGTGATCAACCTCTCCGGCGACAAGGACCGGGTGCTGCGCGAGGCGTTCCGCGTGTTGAAGCCCGGCGGCCGATTCGCCGTGTCCGACGTGGTGGTGCGCGGCGAGATGCCGGCGGCGATCCAGAAGACCGCCGAGCTGTGGGCTGGCTGCGTGGCAGGCGCCCTCTCCGACAGCGACTACCTGGCGAAGCTTGCGGCCGCCGGTTTCGACAACGCGGACATCGAGGTCACGCGTGTCTACAACATCGAAGACGCGCGCGAATTCCTCGCCGGCCAGGGCGCCGATGTGCAGGAACTCGCACGCCAGGCCGACGGCAAGTTCGTCAGCGGCTTCGTGCGGGCGGTCAAGCCGCCGGTCGATCGCGCCGCGAGTGCCGTGCCGGCCACTGCCGCCAAGGCGGCATCGGCCGGCAGTTGCTGCGCGCCGAGCTGCTGCGGCGGCGGGGTCTGAACCGAGCGGCGGGGTGCAGAATCCGGCATCCCGTCGCCTCCGGAGCTGAACCCGATGCAACCGTCCGTCTTCACGAAAATCATCCAGCGCGAAATCCCGGCCGCCATCGTCTACGAAGACGAACACACGATCGCCTTCATGGACGCGGGGCAAGTGAACCCCGGGCACGTCATCGTCGCGACGAAGAAGCAGGTGGAGACCGTGCTCGACCTGGACGACGAACTCGCCGGCGCGATGTTCCGCACCGCCGCGAAGGTGGCACGCGCGGTCGACCGCGCGTTCGCGCCCGAGGGCATCACCATCCTGCAGGCGAACAAGCCGGCCGGCTGGCAAACCGTGCCGCACGTACATCTGCATGTGTTGCCGCGGCACACGGGCGACGGCGTCGGGTTGACGTGGCCGGCGAAGAATCCGCCGCTGGCAGAGCTCCACACGCTCGCCGAGCGTATCAGCGTTATTTGAGACGTTGGCTGGCGGGACCGACCACCGATCACCTTCGGCCACGGGAAACCACCGATATCTCCCAAAGAGATAGCGCCGCGCCGGAAAATTGAATTTCACAGCCTCCGCAGGCGCCGCTACCGTGCGCTGCCGCCGTGTGCACCGCAGCGGCGCGATCAAACCACGCTAGGAGGCTTCCGAATGAACCGTCCCTCGCTTCGCCTGCTGGGCCTGGCCGCCGTGCTGGCGGTGGCCACGTCCGCCGTTGCCCAGACCAAGGGCCCGCTGCAGAAACTCGGCAAGCCCGAAGGCCGGGTCGACATCGTTGCCTGGCCCGGCTACATCGAGCGCGGCCAGACGGACAAGAACTTCGACTGGGTGACCGACTTCGAGAAGAAGACCAGCTGCAAGGTCAACGTCAAGACGGCCGGCACCTCCGACGAAATGGTCGCGCTGATGAACGAGGGCGGCTTCGATCTCGTCACCGCATCGGGCGACGCGAGCCTGCGGCTGATCGCCGGCAAGCGGGCGCAGCCGGTCAACGTGGCGCTGATCCCGAGCTTCAAGAACGTCGACGCGCGGCTGCAGAAGGCGCCCTGGCACTACGTCAACAACACCCACTACGGCGTGCCCTACCAGTGGGGCTGGAACGTGCTGATGTACAACCGCGACGTCTTCAAGGACACGCCGCCGACCAGCTGGAAGGTCGTCTTCGAGGAGATGAACCTCCCCGACGGCAAGAGCAACAAGGGCCGCGTGCAGGCCTTCGACGGCCCGATCTACATCGCCGACGCCGCGCTGTACCTGATGAAGACCAAGCCCGAGCTGGGCATCAAGGACCCCTACGAGCTCAACGACGCGCAGTACAAGGCAGCGCTCGATCTGCTGCGCGGCCAGCGCAAGATTGTCGGCAAGTACTGGCACGACGCCTTCGTGCAGATCGACGACTTCACCAACGAAGGCGTGGTCGCCTCCTCGAGCTGGCAGTTCCAGGCCAACATCCTGAAGTCGAAGAACCGGCCGGTGGGGACCACCGTGCCCGTGGAGGGCGCGACCGGCTGGGCCGACACGACGATGATGCACGCCGAGGCGAAGAACCCGACCTGCGCCTACCTGTGGATGGAACACTCGCTGAACAACAAGCTGCAGGGGGACCTGGCGGCCTGGTTCGGTTCGGTGCCGGTGGTGCTCGAGGCCTGCAAGGGCAACAAGCTGCTCGGCGACGACGGCTGCCAGCGGCAAGGCCTCGGCTCCTTCGAGCGCATCGCCTTCTGGCGCACGCCGACCGCCAAGTGCAAGTCGCAGAACGACCAGTGCGTGCCGTACCACAAATGGGTCAGCGACTACATCGCGGTGCTCGGCGGGCGCTGACGCAGCCGCGATGCCCGCGACGCCCACACCGGCGGTCCAGCTCGACGGCGTGAGCTGCCATTTCGGCAGCGTGCGCGCCGTCGACGGCGTCGACCTCGCAATCGCGCCCGGCGAGTTCTTCACGCTGCTCGGGCCTTCGGGCTCGGGCAAGACGACCTGCCTGCGCATGATCGGCGGCTTCACGCTGCCGACCGCCGGGCGCATCCTCATCGGCGGCGAAGACGTGTCGATGCGCCCGCCCTACGCACGGCCGGTCAACACCGTGTTCCAGGACTACGCGCTGTTCCCGCACATGAGCATCCGCGACAACGTCGCGTACTCGCTGATGGTGAAGAAGGTGCCGCGACCCGAGCGCGAACGCCGCGCCGAAGAGCTGCTGGAGCTGGTGCGGCTGCCGGGGGTCGGGGCGCGGCGGCCGGCGCAACTTTCGGGCGGGCAGCGGCAGCGGGTGGCGCTCGCGCGCGCGCTGATCAACGAGCCGCAGCTGCTGCTGCTCGACGAGCCGCTCGGCGCGCTCGACCTCAAGCTGCGCGAGCAGATGCAGACCGAGCTGAAGCTGCTGCAGCGCACGCTCGGCATCACCTTCCTCTTCATCACGCACGACCAGCATGAGGCGCTGTCGATGAGCGACCGCATCGGCGTGTTCAACGACGGCAGGCTCGAGCAGGTCGGCGCGCCGCACGAGGTCTACAACGCACCGGCCACGCGCTTCGTCGCGCAGTTCGTGGGCGCCGCCAACGTGCTCGACGGCGAGGCCGCGCGGCAATGGGCGGGCGCCCCCGCCGCGATGCTCAGGCCCGAGCGCATCCGCTTCGGCGCCGACCGCGGCGCACGTGCGAGCGGCACCGTGAGCGAGGTGCAGTATTTCGGCGCCTTCACGCGGGTGCGGGTCGAGTGCAACGGCGCGGGCCCCGCCGTGCAGCTGCAGGCCGACCTGCCCGAAGGCGCGGGGTCGCCGGCGCCGCTCACCGGCGAGCGTGTGCACCTGCACTGGGACGAGCACGCCGTGCACCGCCTCGCCGGGGCATTGGAGTGAACGTGTCGACGGTGGCACCCGGCGGACTGCAGGCGCTGCCGGCCGACCTGCCGCCGCGCGGGCCGGCGCGCCGCCTGTCGGACCTGCTCTACACCCGCCGCGGCCTGCTGCTGACGGCCTTGCTCGCGCCGCCGCTGCTCTGGTTCGGCGTGATCTACCTCGGCTCGCTGTTCACGCTGCTCGCCAACGCATTCTTCGGGCTCGACGACTTCACCGGCCAGGTGGTGCGCGAGTTCACGCTGGACAACTTCAAGGCGCTGGCCGACCCGGCAAACCTCGACGTGGCGCGTCGCACGGTAACGATGGCGCTGGCCGTCACGTTCACGTGCGTCGTGCTCGCCTTTCCCGTCGCCTACACGATGGCGCGGCACGCGAGCGGTGCGCAAAAGGCGGCGCTGTACATCCTCGTGATGCTGCCGCTGTGGTCAAGCTACCTCGTGCGGCTGTATGCGTGGAAGCTGCTGATGGCCAAGGAAGGCGCGATCTCGTGGGCCGCCGCCGAGCTGCATCTCGGCTGGCTGCTCGATGCGCTGCTCTCGCTGCCCACCGTCGGCGGCTCCTCGCTCAGCTTCTCGACCATCGGCACCTTCATCGTCTTCGTCTACATGTGGCTCCCGTTCATGATCCTGCCGCTGCAGGCCGCGATCGAACGCATTCCGGGCTCGTACATCGAAGCCTCCAGCGACCTCGGCGCCCACCCGCGCACGACCTTCTGGCAGGTGGTGTTTCCACTGGCACTGCCCGGCATCGCGGCCGGATCGATCTTCACGTTTTCGCTGACGCTCGGCGACTACATCATTCCGCAGGTCATCGGCGACTCCACGCTGTACATCGGCCAGGTGGTCTATCGGCAGCAGGGCGTGGCGGGCAACCTGCCCTTCGCCGCGGCGTTCTCGCTGGTGCCGATCATCGTCGTCGGGCTCTACCTGTGGATCGCCAAGCGCATGGGAGCCTTCGATGCGCTCTGATGCCCGAACGACGCCGCTGCTCCTGCGCATGAGCACGTGGGGCGTGATGGCGTTCCTGCACATTCCTCTCGCGCTGATCGTGCTCTATGCCTTCAGCGCCGAGGAGAAGAGCTACGTCTTTCCGCCGCCCGGCCTCACCACGCGCTGGTTCGCGGTGGCGATGGAACGCGAGGACGTGTGGGCGGCCATCCGCATGTCGTTCGAGGTGGCGGCCTGGTCGACCGCGATCGCCATCGTGCTCGGCTCGCTGGCCGCCGGTGCGCTCGCGCGCAGCAGGTTCTTCGGGCGCGACGCGATCTCGCTGCTGCTGATCCTGCCGATCGCGCTGCCCGGCGTCGTCACCGGCATCGCGCTGCGCTCCGCCTACCACACGCTGGAGATTCCGTTCTCGTTCTGGACCATCGTGATCGGTCATGCGACCTTCTGCGTCGTCGTCGTGTTCAACAACGCCGTGGCGCGGCTGCGGCGTCTCAACCCCAACCTCATCGAAGCCTCGATGGATCTCGGCGCCGACGGCTGGCAGACGCTGCGCCATGTGATCCTGCCGCAGCTCGGCTCGGCGCTGCTCGCCGGCGCGCTGCTCGCCTTCGCGCTCAGCTTCGACGAGGTGATCGTCACCACCTTCACCGCCGGCCAGCAGACCACGCTGCCGATCTGGATGCTGCAGGAGCTGATCCGCCCGCGCCAGCGGCCCGTCACCAACGTGGTCGCGGTCTTCATCATCGCGCTGACTTTCGTGCCGATCGTCGCCGCCTACCTCTTGACCCGCTCGGACGAAGCGGGCGCCCGCTGAACGACAAGGAGCTGTCATGACCGAGCTGAACCTGCCCACCAAGATGCTGATCGACGGCCAGTTCGTCCTCGGCGAAGGCGAGGCCGAGCGGGTGCTGAACCCCGCCACCGGCGAGCTGCTCGCGAGCGTGCCCGAAGCCAGCGTCGATCAGGTGCACAAAGCGGTGTCGGCCGCGCACCGCGCCTTCGACGCCTGGAGCGAGACGACGCCGGTCGACCGCTCGCGCCTGCTGCTCAAGCTGGCCGATGCGATCGAGACGCGCGCCGCCGACTTCGCGCGCCTGGAAAGCCTCAACTGCGGCAAGCCCTATTTGCGAGCGCTGGGCGACGAGATCCCTGCCATCGCCGACTGCTACCGCTACTTCGCGGGCGCGGCGCGCTGCATGATCGGCAGCGTCACGAACGAGTACCTCGCCGGCCACACCAGCATGATCCGCCGCGACCCGATCGGCGTGGTGGCGTCGATCGCGCCATGGAACTACCCGCTGATGATGGCGGCGTGGAAGACCGCGCCGGCGCTGGCCGCGGGCAACACCGGCGTGCTCAAGCCGAGCGAGCAGACGCCGCTCACCTCGCTGCTGCTGGCCGAGCTGGCGGCGGAGATCTTTCCGAAGGGCGTGTTCAACGTCATCTGCGGCCGCGGCCCGACGGTGGGCCAGCCGCTCGTCGAGCACCCGAAGGTCGCGATGGTGAGCGTCACCGGCGACGTGGCGACCGGCCGCAAGATCCTGCAGGCGGCCACCGGCACCCTGAAGCGCACGCACCTCGAGCTCGGCGGCAAGGCACCGGTGATTGTGTTCGATGACGCGGACCTGACGGCCGTGGTCGAGGGCATCCGCACCTTCGGCTACTACAACGCCGGGCAGGACTGCACCGCCGCTTGCCGCCTCTACGCAGGCGCCAAGGTCTACGACCGGCTGGTGGCCGACCTGTCGAGCGCAGTGAAGACGCTCAAGATGGGCACGCAGGACGAACCCGAGGTCGAGATCGGCCCGCTGATCAGCGACCGCCAGCGCAACCGCGTCGCGAGCTTCGTCGAACGGGCGCAGATGACCGGCCACATGGAGATCACCGCCGGCGGCAAGCTGCGCGCGGGCGCGGGCTTCTTCTACGAGCCGACGGTGATCGCCGGCGCGCGGCAGGACGACGAGATCGTCAAGCGCGAGGTCTTCGGCCCGGTGGTCAGCGTCACGCGCTTCTCGGACGCCGAACAGGCCATCGCCTGGGCCAACGACAGCGACTACGGCCTCGCCAGCAGCGTGTGGACGCAGGACGTCGGCCGCGCGATGCGCGTGGCCAAGAAGCTGCAATACGGCTGCACCTGGATCAACACGCACTTCATGCTCGTCAATGAGATGCCGCACGGCGGCTTGAAATCGAGCGGCTATGGCAAGGACATGAGCATGTACGCGCTGGAGGACTACACCGTCGCGCGGCACGTGATGGTCAAGCTCTGATCGACCGCACCAAAACAGCACAAGGAGAGACCATGGCCCGCACCGACCTGTTCCGCTTTCTGGCGCGCTGTGCACGCATCGCTGCGCACTGCGAGCGCACCGGCATGCCGGAGTCCGAAGCCGTCGAGGCGGCACGCGAAGCCGCAGTGGCCCGCGGCGGTCGGCGGCGCCTGCTGCAAGGCGCCGCCGGCGCGGCGACGCTCGCTGCCTTTGGCGCGCATGCCGGCAAGTCGCAGGCGCAGGGCACGCCCGACGTCGCTGTCGTCGGGGCCGGATTCGCCGGCCTGTATGGCGCGACCGTGCTGGCCGGCAAGGGCATCTCCGCACAGGTCTACGAAGCCGGCAGCCGGGTCGGCGGCCGCGTCGCGTCGCTGCGCGGCGTGTTCCCCGGCCAGGTGGTCGAGCGCGGGGCCGAACTGATCGACACCACCCACTCCACCGTGCGCCAGCTCTGCCGCCAGTTCGGGCTTACGCTGGAGAACTACGAGACGCAGCCGGGCGAGGAGTTCTTCTACTTTTCCGGCCGGCACTGGAGCGAGGCCGAAGTCGTGGCCGAGTACCGCGCATTCGCCGGAGCCATGAACAACGACCTGCGGCGGCTCTCGGGCGGGCCGAGCGCCGACAGCTTCAACACCTTCGACCGCGAACTCGACCTCATGCCCCTGTCGACCTACCTCGACAGCCGCGGCGCCGGCCCCTTGCTGCGGCGCGTGATGGACACCGCCTACACGATCGAGTTCGGCCGCGAGATCGACCGCCAGAGCAGCCTCGCCCTGCTCTTCTTCGCGCAGGCCAACAAGCGTAGCCACTTCGCGCCATTCGGCAACTTCAGCGATGAACGTTTCCACATCGTCGAAGGCAACGACGCCATCGCGACCGGCCTGGAACGCGCCCTGCCGCGGCCGGTGGCCTTCGGTCATCGGCTGCTGCGCGTGAGCCGCCGCGCCGACGGGCGCATCGGGCTCGCCTTCGACGTCGGAGGTCGCACGGTCGAGACTGCGCACGCCGCGGCCATCCTCACGCTGCCCGCGCCCTTGATGCGCGAGGTGGCATTCGATGCGAGCGTCGCGCTCCCGACGCACTCGCAGGCCGCGATCGCCGGCCTCGACTACGGCACCAACAGCAAGATGATGATCGGCTTCGCCGGCCGCCCTTGGTACGAACGGCTCGGCTGCAACGGCGGCAGCTACTCCGACCTGCCCAACCACCAGAACACCTGGGAGAGCGCGCCCTCCACCGCCATCTTCGGCACACGCGGCGTCGTCACCGACTACTCCGGCGGCGAGCGCGGCGCGCGCCTGGACCCGTCGCGCACGCCGGCCGAGGCCGAGGCGTTCCTGCTCGACCTCGAGAAGGTCTGGCCCGGCACCACCGCCCTCGTGCGCCGCGACGCGCGCGGCCGCGTGCTGGCTCACCTGGAGAACTGGCTGCTCAACCCCTTGTTCAAGGGCGCGTACACCAACAACCACCCGGGCTACTTCACCACCATCGAAGGGCACTACGCGAAGCCCGCCGGCGAGCGCCTGTACTTCGCCGGCGAGCACACCGACTCGTTCTACAGCTATCAGGGCTTCATGGAAGGGGCGCTGCTCTCCGGCGCACGCGCGGCCGATCAGGCGTGGCGCGCGCTGCGCTAAGACGGCGGCAAACGGAGGATTCCGTTCGCGCTCGGGTGCATCGCGCGGGGCTGTGTTAAACAGCCACGGCCGATCGCAACGAGGAAAGCAATGCCCGCAGCTGGCTCGAGAGAATTGTCGATGAGCTCCGAGCTCGAACGCACGCCGCAATTCCAGGCGCGCCTCGCTGGCGTCTTGTACCTCGCGATCATCGCCCTGGGCCTCTTCGGCGAACTCTTCGTCAGGGGAACGCTCGTCGTCCCCGGCGACGCGGCGGCCACCGCCAGCGGCATTTCGGCATCACCGTTTCTCTGGCGTGCCGGGATCGCGGGCGACCTGCTGATGCAAGTGCTGGATGTTCCCGTCATCCTTTTGCTGTATTTCCTGCTCAGGCCGGTGAGCGAAAGCCTCGCCTTGCTGGCGACGCTGGCCAATCTCGTACAGACGGCTGTCCTGGCGGCCAACAAGCTCCCCCTGCTGGTGCCGCTGTTCCTTCTGGAAGGTGCCGGCGGCGCGCTCGAGGCCTTTTCACCGCAGCAGCTGGAGGCCCTGTCCCTGCTGGCGATCAACGTGCACGGGCACGGCTTCGGCATCGGGCTCGTGTTCTTCGGCGTGGCGTGCCTCGTTCGGGGTCACCTGATCCTCAGGTCGGGCTACCTCCCAGCGGCACTCGGAATGTTGA
>CAJPFZ010000143.1 GCA_905339355.1 Burkholderiaceae bacterium | reverse complement strand
GTGGAGCGCTCCCACCAGTCGTACAGCTGCCACAGGTTCTTCATCGCGGTGCCGTAGCCCGTGCCTTCGCGCGAGCCGCCGCCTTGCAGGTCGCGGTTGAACGTCGGCACCAGCTCGTTCTCGATCTTGGTGGTGCGGAAGTGCTGCAGCCACTTCTGCGCCTGCGGGTTCTCGCCGTGCGTGGCCAGCCCGAGCAGCATGGTCGCGCGCAGGAAGGAGTAGTAATAGTTGTTGGACGGGTTGTCGACCGACCATCCCGTCCAGGCATAGGTGGTCTCGCCCCAGCGTGCGTTGCGGTGGTCCCAGACGTTGCTGACCGCCTGGTTGCCGTAGGCGGCCCAGCGGCTTCGCTGCTCGGGTGTCAGCTTGTCGTGGCACCAGTCGTACACCAGCGCGACGTTGCCGACCACCTGGCCGACTTCGAGGTAGCTGTCGCCAGCGACCGACGCGCGCACGCTGCGGCGGATCTTGTCTTCTTCCTCGGCGACGAACTTGTCGGTCTGCTCGATGGCATAGGCCGCGTAGCGATCGTCTCCCGTCAACTGGTACATCAGCGCGGCGTACCAGGGCTGGAAGGCGTAGGCGCGGCGGCCCATCAGCTGGCCGTCGACCTGGTCGCGGAAACGCCGGGCGGCTGGCGAACTGCTGTCGAGCACCTGCTTGAGCCTCGCCTTCGTCGGCGCATCGAGCAGCACCCGCGGATGCGACGCAGGCACCTTGAACGACGGGCTGGCGGCCGCCGACTTTGATGGCGTGGGCGCGGGGCGCGTCTGGGCATTGGCGTCCTGCCGCCCGCAGCTCGTGAGCAGCAGCAACGATCCGGCGAGCGCAAGTATGGAAGCTGTGGACATGGTGTGTTCGAGAAGCCACTGGCGTGGCTTGAGTGGCCGCTGCGGTCGGTGCGTCGATTCGATGAGGGCGCGGTTTCCACGGGAGCGCGCAGCGAGCGCTCGCGCACCGAAGGCCTCGGGTACTGTAGCGGCAAGGCCCTCGATCGTGGGCCCCCCAGCCAAGGGGGCCCGCGTCCTGTCGGGTGCGCTCATTGCTGCGTGTGCGTGCGCCGGCGTGCCGGTGAGTCGCGCCTCAGTGGCCCCGGCGCAGCGCGGCGACGGCGCGGCGCGCGGCCAGCGGCATGAGACCCAGAAGGCGGGCCCGTGCGGCGGCGCCGGTGTCGTGAGCCCAGGCGCGGCGGGCGAGCCGCCACGCGTCGGCCCATTGCCGAAGGTGGACCATGCCGCGTGCATGGCGTTCGTAGGCCCGCGCCAGGGCGCGTCGCCGGTCTGCTTCGGGCACCCGCCCGGCGGCGTCGGCCGCGGCCCGTTCGATGACACGCACGTAGTCGTCGTAGGTGCGGCTCAGGCTCGACAGCCCGTCGTGTCCGCGCATCGCGCGCACGAGGGGCTGCTCGACGATGCCGATCTTCCAGCGCGCCGCCACGCGCAGGTGGAAGTCCAAGTCCTCCCCCGTGGCCAGGGTCTCGTCGAAGCCGCCGACGCTGTCGAACACCTCGCGGCGCATCATCACCGACGCCGGCACGAGCGCGGGATGCAGCAGCACCCACTTCAGAATGTCGCCGTCCACCGGTAGGAATTCACGCCGGCGCAGCACGTCGAACTCGCGGTGGCTCGCATCGGTGCGGCTCACGTCGCACAACACCATGCCGAAATCGGGGCGGGCGTCCAGCCACTCGGTCTGCAGCCGCGTCTTCTCGGGCAGCCACTCGTCGTCGCTGTCCAGCAGGGCAATGAAGCGCCCGCGGGCCAGCCGAAGACCGTGGTTGCGCGCCGCCGACACGCCCGCATTCGGCTGCCAGACATAGCGGATGCGATCGCCGAAGGCTTCTCTCAGCGCGTCGCCGGTGCCGTCGGTCGATCCATCGTCAACGACGATGATCTCCTGCACCTCGCGCGTTTGCGCCAACACGGTGTGCAGCGCCCGCTGCACGAGCTCCCGCCGGTTGTACGTCGGTATGATTGCCGACACCTCGATATCCACACCCATGCTCTCCGACCTGCTCAAGAAGCTCTTGTACATGAGCGGTGCCCTCGGTCTCTACCACCGAGTACGAAACGTACACACGCTGACGGTCATTATGTTTCACCGGGTGCTGGAGCCGAGCGACCCGCGCTGGGCTCATTGCGATCCGGACTACACGTTGCGGGCCGATCTCTTCGACCAGTGCCTTCGCTTCTTTCGACGGCACTACAACCTCGTTTCCGCGGACGACGTGCTGCAGGCGAGCCGCGGCCGAAAGCAGCTGCCCGCGCGCGCGATGCTCGTCACCTTCGACGATGGCTGGGCCGACAACGTCGACTTCGCTCTGCCTCGCCTGCGTGCGCAGGGCGTGCCGGGCCTGATGTTCGTGGTGTCCGACGCAGTCGGCTCGCCGACCATCTTCTACCAGGAGCGCATCGTATCGGCCTGGCGCCGCGGTACGCTGAGCGTGGCGCGGCTGGCCGAGCTGCTGCAGCCTTTCGATGCCGGCGTGCCGCCCGAGATGCCCGAGGACGCGGCGTCGCTTCGCGAGCTGATCGCGAGGGTCGAGAAGCTCGAGCCCACGGCGCGCGGCCAGCTTCTCGACCTGCTCGGGCCCGCGGTTCACGTCGACCAACGCCAGATGGTGACCGTCGACGAGCTGCACCTGCTGCAGCAAGGTGGCGTCTCGATCGGCCTGCACGGCAAGACCCACGCGCCGATGACCGGCGTCGCCGACCTCGACGCCGAGCTCTCGGGCGCGCGCGCGGAGATGGCAGCGCGGCTGCGCGGAAGCGCCCCGCCCGCCACGATGTCGTTCCCACACGGACGCTATGACGAGCGCATTGCCGGCAAGGCGCGCCAGGCCGGCTTCGAACTCGTCTTCACCAGCGTCCCGGTGGTCAACCCGGTGCGCTCGACGGTGGGCTGGCTCTTGGGCCGGCTCGGCTTCGAGGCCGATGCGGTGACCGATGCGGCGGGCCGCTTCCGCCCCGATCGTCTCGCGCTCTACCTGTTCAGGCGCCCCCATCGCCTGCTTGCGTGAGCGCGCGCCGCACTCCGCCGCCGGCTCGCAACGGCTTCGCCGTGTCCGCCAGGGGTACTCGGTGAAGGACCGCATGGCTTTGCTGGGCAACGTGGCGATGGTCGCCACCGCGGGCTATGTCGAAGCCGCGATCGGCCTGGTCGCGGGCGTGATGATCGCCAGAACGCTCGGGCCGGAGGGCTACGGCCACTATGCGTTCACGATCTGGATGTGCGGCGCCCTCATCCTGGCCTGCAACAACGCCTTTCCCACGTCGACGATCAAGTTCCTCGCCGAGGCGCGCGGGGCGGGGCGCCTGGATTTGGCCGAGGCCCTGGTGCATCGTCTGGCGCGGCTGCAATGGCTCAGTTCGGCGCTCGTGCTGGGTGTCTTCGCGGTGGCGATGCTGGTTCGGCCGCTGTCCGACTGGCGCGACTCGATGCCGCTGATGCTGTGCATCGCGCTCGTGGCCGTGTGGGCGCGTGCCGGCTTCTGGATGCTGGGAGCGGTGGGCAAGGGTTTCGAGCAGTTCGTGCCCGAGAACCTCGCGCTGGGGGTGACGGCTGTCTTGAACCTGGTGCTGGTGTCCATCCTTGCCTGGCGCGGCGCGAGCCTCGAGCAGTTCTTCGCCGTCTACGCCGTGCTGGGGCTGGCCTCGAACCTGCTGGTGCGCATGATGCTTCGCCGCGCCGGCATTCACAGCCGGCCCGCCACGATCCCCGATGAGCTCAAGCGCCGGCTGCACCGCCACCTGGTGCTCACCGGCATCGTGATGCTGATGACCGCCGCGAGCCAGCGTGCGGTCGAGATGATGCTGCTGAAGATCCACACGCTTCCGGAAACGGTGGCCTTCTTCGCGATCGCCGGGGCACTGACGAAAGGAGCGGTCGATCTGCTGACCGGCGGCATGTCGGCCGTGCTGCTGCCGGCAATGTCCCGCCGTTATGGCAGCGGCGGCGCGCTCTCTCTGGCCAGCATGTTCGCCGAGTCCACGCGGATGTACTGGTTCCTCGGCCTGGCCATCGCGGGGCTCGGGATCACGGTGTCCGAAGGCCTCGTGCATCTGCTGTATGGCCGCCAGTACGACGGCGCGATCACCCCATTGATGTGGCTCCTGGTCATCGCGGGCCTGGTCATCGTCAATGCCGCCGCCTCGGCCGTGCTGACGGCGAGTGATCGGCAGCTCGACCGCATCCGCATCATCGTGTCGGCGTTCCTGGTGAACCTGGTGCTCGGCCTGGTGCTGATTCCACGCTTCGGCCTGTATGGCGCGATCGCGAGTTTCGGGCTGACGCGGCTCTTCGAGACACTGTTCGCGCTTTGGTACACGCGCCGCCGCACGCAGGTGCGGCTGCCTTACGGCCCGATGAGCCGCCTGCTGTTCGCCGCGGCTGTCGCGACGGCGCTCGCCTGGGGCACCGAGGAGCTGTGGCACGTCGAGCTGGCGTTCGTGCTCGGTGCGGTGGTGTTCGTGATGGCGTACCTCTCGCTGAGCATCGTGCTGCGAACCTGGCGCAGCGCCGACTTCGAACTCGCGTCGACCCTCCTGTCGCGCCTCGGCGGTCTCGGGGGCGTGTTGTCCGCGCACGTGCTGGGGCTGCGGCGCTATGCGATCGCCGAGTCGCCATGACCAGGCGAGCGTCCCCGCGATGCTGAATCCGTTCCAGCCGTTCTTCTACCTGCTCGCGTACCTGGCGATCCTGTACATCCGGCCGCACGAGTTCGTGCCCGCGTTCATGAACCTGCCGGTGCTGCCGCTGCTGCTCGTGGCCGCCTTCGGCATCTGGCTCGTGCGGCAGCCGAAGAACTTCGAAGCATCGCAGTTCCGCCTCATGCCGGTTCTTCTGCTGATGCTGATGCTGTCGGTCATCTTCACCGGCTGGTTCGGCGGGGGCCTGCAGGTCTTCTCGGATTTCGCGCCGGTCGTGATGCTGTTCTACATCGTCGCCACGTCCGTCGATTCGCTTCAGCGCCTGCGTCAGATCTTCATCGTGCTGGGCGTGTCGGTGACGGTGATCGCATGGCACGGCATCGACCAATCCGCCCGGGGCATCGGATGGACGGGCGCGGAGCTCAGCCAAGGCACGCGCATCACCTACCTCGGCTTCCTGAACGACCCCAACGACCTCGCGATGGCGCTCACCATGGTGCTGCCGATGATCGTCTACCTGGCGCGCGGGGCGGGCTCCCGCCTGGTCGGGCTCGCCTGGTATGCGGCCGCCGCAGCGGTCATGTATGCGATCTACCTGACCAATTCCCGCGGCGCCGTCCTGGCCGTCGGTTCGATGGTCGCGATGTACGGCGTGCTGCGTTACGGCGTCGTGAAGAGCGTGATCGTGCTGCCCATGCTGATGGCGCCGCTGGTGGCGCTTGGCCCGAGCCGCATGGCCGAGATGTCGGCCGACGAAGACTCGGCCGAAGGCCGCATCGAGGCCTGGTACGAAGGCGTGCAGCTGCTGATCAGCCGCCCGCTGTTCGGTGTCGGCAAGGGCCAGTTCGCCGAGCATCACGGACTGACCGCGCACAACTCGTTCGTCCTCGCCTTCGCCGAGCTGGGCTTGATCGGCTACTTCTTCTGGCTGTCGATCCTCATCATCTCCTGGCTCATGCTCCAGCGCCTCGTGCGAAGTGGCCACGAGCCAGCGCCAGCGCCAGCGCCAGATTCGGCCGCGGCCAGCGGCATCGAGCAGATGGCAGAGGAGGTGTTGCATGTCGATTCGGGGCCACATGAAGACACCCCGGGCGAAGGCGCATCGGACGAGCCCGCCTTGGAAGACGACGACAAGAAGAAGGGCAAGCCGGAGGAAACGCCGTGGGAGAAGCTGCAGGGCGCGGCGCGCACCCTGTGGTACGGCTACGTCGGCGGCCTCGTGTCGGCATTCTTCCTGAGCCGCAGCTACGTCGTGATCCTGTACCTGCACATCGCGTTGATCGTCGCGGTATTCCAGATGGCCCGGCGCGAACGGCCCGACTTCGCGCCAGTGCTGTTCGGCCCGATGGCCGGCCGCCTGGCGCTGGTCTCGCTCGGCAGCGTGATCGGCCTGTGGATACTGACGCGCGTGCTGCTCGCGTTCACCTGATGTTGAGGCGACTCGCAACGATGGCCATCACCTACACGATCGAAGAAGCGGACCTGAGTGCCGCGGCGGACTCCATCAAGTCGCTCTGGGTCGCCAACCTGGCTGGCCACACGCCGGACACCGCCGAGGCGAAGCTGGCCATGGGCTACCTGGACAACCCGGCCGGCCGCGGAACGGCGATCCTGCTCTACCCCGACGGCCAGCGCGACGCAAAGGGCGTGCAGGGCCTGCATCCGCGCGTCTTTCACCTCGGTGGACAGCGCTTGCGTGCCGTGGGGCTGGCCGACTATGCGGTTGATGCCGCACACCGCACGCTCGGGCCGGCCCTGATGCTGATGCGCCAGGGCACGCGGCTCGGCAGCGAGCGCTTCGACCTCGTCTATGGCCTGCCCAACGCCAAGGCGGCGCCGGTGTGCGCACGCGCCGGTCTCAAGCGACTCGGCGCGATGCGGCGCTTCGCCAAGCCGCTTGCGACACGTGCGCAGCTGTCCAAGCGCATGCCCGGCTGGCTGGCCGGCCCGATCTCGCCGTTGCTCGACCAGCTGCTTCGCGTGGCCGACGCGGCGCGCGCGCTGCGCGAACGCCCACGTTTGCGCTGTCGCGCGGCCCGCTGGGACGATGCCGCGCTCGGCGAACTGTGGTCGCAACGAGAGCCGTCCCTGCTGCTGTCCGAGCGCACCGCCTCGATGCTGCAGTGGCGCTTCGGCAGGCCCGAACGCGGCGCGTGGCAGCTCTGCCTGGCCACAGATGCCGCCGGCAAGGCCCGCGGCTATGTCGTGTGGCGGCTCATCGACGGTTTTGCCGAGATCGGCGACTTCTTCGCCCTCGATCCGGCGCGCCTCACGGCGCCGCTCATGCTCGCCTTCACGCGGCTGGCCAGGAACTCGGGCGCCGCGAGCATGTCGGTCGGCTTCTTCGGCTGCCCCGCCGTCCAAGAGCAGCTCCAGCGCGCCGGCCTGCAGCTTCGGCCAGGGGAGGCGCCGGTGTTCAAGGCGCCAGGGGCCAGCGCGGAACTCGATTCGACCGATTGCTGGTACCTGACGGCCTTCGACAACGACGCCGACTGATTCAAAGCGGACCTCAAAGCGGGCCGATCCGTGCTGTCTCCCTCGATCCGGGGGGCATTTCGCGGCGGTGCCGCTGATAGCATTGTTGGATGGGCAAAGTCCTCCACCGCGCCAAGGCCAGCACCTGCATTGAGCAGCAATGTGCGGCATAGCTGGGCAGTTCAGCGTCCGGGCTGAACCCGCCGACAAGGCGGCGTTGGCGGCGATGATCGGTGCCCTCTCGCACCGCGGACCCGACGGCTCGTCGACCTTTGCCGAGGGCCCCGTCGGCCTGGCCCATGCGCGGTTGTCGATCATCGACCTGGCCG
>CAJPFZ010000142.1 GCA_905339355.1 Burkholderiaceae bacterium | reverse complement strand
CGTCATTCCCGCGTGCTGGTGTTGTTTCTTGCAATCTCGTACCTTAACAATCTCATAAAATCGTATCCTTGTAGTCAAGACTCGCTTCTGCGGAGGCTGAACCATGACTACACGCCCACCCCTGACTGAGGCCGAGAAGGTGTATCTAGCTGAGCAGCGCGCCGCTGGGGCGACCTATCCCGACATAGCCCGCGACTTAGGCTGTGCGGTAGTAACGGTTCGCAAGCATGCGCGGCGGCAGCGTGACCATCAGGGCCCACGTGCTCGCGGGCGTGCGGCGCGCGGGATTCTCAGCACCTATCCGGCCGAGTGGGTCGAGCGCGCGGTGGCGGTCAAGCGAGTTCATCCCCATGGGGGCCCAGCCAATGTCAAGTTGGAACTCCAACGGCAGCTGGACCTGCCCGCCGGGGCCTTGCCGAGTCGGGCCCGCTTAAGTGCTTTATTCAAAGCCCGCTGTCCTGAAGCGGTCCAACCGCATCGTCACCCCGCCTACCCGGAACGAGCGGTGCCCCACGCGCGGTCGGCCCATCAGCGCTGGCAGATGGATGCCAAGGAAAAAGTTGTGCTGGCGGAGCAGGCCATCGCAACCGTCTTGAACGTGCGCGATCCGGTGACCGCCGTCATGCTTGCCAGCCAAGCTTTTCTGACCACGACGGAGCATCATTGGCGCAAACTCACTTTGCCGGAGGTGCAAGCGACCTTGCGGGCGGCGTTTGCCGAGTGGGGGTGCCCGCTCGAAATCCAGACCGATCATGAAGAGGTCTATGTCGGGGCGTCCACTTCAGACTTCCCCTCACGGTTTACGCTGTGGCTGCTGGGGCTGAACATTCCGCCTGTCACCAGTCGCTCGCGTCGTCCCACGGCTCAGGCCCAAGTCGAACGCGGACACCGCACCTTGGGGGACATGACTTGGCAAGACGAAACCTGCGCCCAGGTGCCCGCCTTGCAAACCGCCTTGGATGATCGCCGTCAACGCTACAACACCGACTTACCTGTCACCGCCGCCCATTGTGATGGTCATCCACCCTTGAGCGTTCACCCCCTGGCCCGTTTTTCTGGGCGACCGTTTCAACCTGAACTCGAATGGGAACTGTTCGATCTTAATCGGGTGGATGCCTTCTTGGCACAACAGGTCTGGATACGCCCTGTCGGCGAACAAGGCCAAGTCGGGATTGGCTCCGACCATTACTACCTGGGTCGCGATCACGCCTTTCAAACCGTGACGGTGCGCTTTCAACCCGGCACCCGCACCTTTCGGTTTGAAGCCGCGGATGGCACACTTTTAGCAACGATGCCAGCGCGCGACCTTGACCAAGCTGACCTGATTGGCTTTATGCCCCTCACCGAACATGGGCCGCTCATCTTTCAGTTTCCGTGGCCCTTGGTCGGGGTATGATTTTATGAGATTGTTAAGGTACGAGATTGCAAGAATCTACAG
>CAJPFZ010000141.1 GCA_905339355.1 Burkholderiaceae bacterium | reverse complement strand
TCGTACTTGGGCGTCCACGGACCGAGGTCGCTGCGCCAGCCGTTGAACTCCGGCTGCTTGTCGAGGTGGCCGTAGAGGCAGATCGTGTCGGTGCTGCCAGGTTTGGTGGCTGGCACCTCGAAGAAGATCACCGGCGTGCGGCCCTCGAGGCGCACGACTTCGAGCGTGAGCCCGGCGACCTTCTTGCTCTCCACCCAGCTGGCCGCGTCGCGCACGACCCGCTCGATGTGGCCGTTCTTCTGCCAGTCGGCATCGAACATCGGGCTCTTGGCGGGAATCGCGATGTAGTCGGTCAGCGCCGGGACGATTTCCCGGTCCCAGGTCTGTTCGGCGAAAACGGCCAGGGCGCTGGCTTCGTCGGGTTGCAGCGGCAGCAGCGGGTCGCGTGCGTTCATCGGGTGCTCCTTTGTGAGGAGCGGCCAGTGTAGAACCTCGTCAGTTTCCGCGCCCGGCCAGCCACGCCGTGAGGAATTGCAGCACCTCGCCCTGCTCCGGCTCGTTGAAGATCTCGTGGAACAGGGCCGGGAACTCGCGTGTCGTGACCACCGACGCCGGCGCCGCGGCGGCGAAGGCCGCACTGCCGCGCGGCGCGACGCAGCGGTCGCTGCCGGCGTACATCAGGAGCGTGGGCACCGTCCACCGCGGCGCGTGCTGGCGCGCGAACTCGCCGCCATCAATCACGAAGCGTGCCAGCCGGGGCGTGACGCGGTCATGCACCAGCGGGTCGCGCCGGTAAGCCTCGACGACGGTCGGATCGCGCGAGATCCACTCCGGCTTCAGCCCATTGTTGACGGCGAGGTCCGGCGTCAGCGGCTCGGCCATCGAGAGCATCATCTTCTGCGCCGCGTTCATGCCGGGGTCGAGCGCCGGCGAGCTGAGCACCAGCGCGTCGACCGGCCGGTGCCAGGCGGCGGGGCTGGGCGCCAGGCCTTCGGCCACGAAGCGCGCGGCGATGAGGCCGCCCAGGCTGTGGCCCAGCAGCACCAGCGTGCCGGGGTGCTCGCTGCGCGCCGCGTCGATGACGCGGGCCAGGTCTTGCAGCAGGTCGTCGACGGCGTTCAGTCTTCCCCTCGCGCCGTCGCTGCGGCCGTGGCCGCGGTGGTCGTAGCCGACCACGTTCCAGCCCAGGCCGTTCAGGTGCCGGGCGACGTGGGCATAACGCCCGATGTGTTCGCCCAGGCCGTGCACGATCAGCACCACGCCGCGTGCCGGGCCTGTGACGGGCCAGTGTTGGACATGCAGCGACAAGCCGTCGGCGGTGGTGAGCGTGGGATTCATGGTGCGCGAGTGTAGGCAATCGGCCGGCCTGTCCGCTCGGTGACTGACGCCGCCGGCTCCTGCGGCCACGATTTTGGCGCCTGGGAGTCTGCTGGCAGACTCCCGGGCGCAAGCGCTGAAAGCGGCGCTCCACGTCGAACACGGAGACAGGCACATGAACGACTTCTTCCAGCTGAGCATCGAGCAGGGCATCGCCCACCTTCAGCTCAATCGTCCGGAGCGCATGAACACGATGGCGCCCGCCTTTTTTCCGGCATTGCGCGACGCGGTGCAGGCGCTGCACGACGGCGGCGAAGCGCGGGTGCTGGTGATCTCGTCGACGGGCAAGCACTTCAGCGCCGGCATGGCGCTCGAGACCTTTGCCGGCGAGGGCGCCTTGCTCGACACCTCCAGCGCCCGCGCGCGGCTGAGCTTCCAGGACGGGTTGCGCCGGCTGATGGGCTGCTTCGACGTGCTCGACAGCGCGCGATTGCCGGTGCTCTGCGCTGTGCAAGGCGGCTGCATCGGCGGCGCGCTCGACCTCGCCGCCGCCTGCGACGTGCGCTACTGCAGCGCCGACGCCTTCTTCTGCATCCAGGAGATCAACATCGGCATGGCCGCCGACCTCGGCGTGCTGCAGCGCCTGCCGAAGCTGATGCCGGCGGGCGTGGTGCGCGAGTTGGCCTACACCGGCGAACGGCTGTCGGCCGAGCGTGCGCTGCAGCTGGGTCTCGTCAACGCGGTGCTGCCCGACGCGGCGGCGCTGCTGGAGCACACGATGGCGATCGCGCGCAACATCGCGGGAAAGTCGCCACTGGCGATTGCCGGCAGCAAGCTCGCGATGAACCATGCCAGAGACCACGGCACCGCGGCGGCCCTGCAGCAGATGACGCTGCTGCAAAGCGCGATCTTCGACACCGGCGAGATGGCCGAGGCGATCATGGCGTGGAAGAGCAAGCGCGAGGCGCGCTTCGAGGGGCTGCACCCGGTGCCGGGAGAAGCAGCCTGACGACTACGGCCCCCACCCGCCGCCCAGCACGCGGTACAGCGTGACGAGGTTCTGCGCCTGCAGCGCCTGCGTCTGCACCAGCGCCTGCTGCGACGCGAACAGCGCGCGCTGCGCGTCGAGCACGTCGAGGTAGCTCGCCACGCCGTTGCGGTAGCGCAGGTCGGCGAGCCGAAAACGCGCTTCTTCGGCGCGTGTCTGCGCCTGCTGGGCACGCAGCTGCTCGCCGAGCGTCGCGCGGCCGGCCAGCGCGTCGGAGACTTCGCGGAACGCGCTCTGGATCGCGCGTTCGTACTGCACCACGGCGATCTTGCGATTGACCTGCGCCACCTCGAGGTTGGCGCGGTTGCGCCCGGCGTCGAAGATCGGCAGCAGCGCCTGCGGCGCGACGCTCCAGGCGAGCGAGCCGCTCTTGAACAGTCCGTCGAGTTCGGAGCTTGCGGTGCCGACGCTGCCCGTGAGGCTGATGCGCGGGAAGAACGCCGCACGTGCCGCGCCGATGTTGGCGTTGGCGGCGATCAGCTGCTGCTCCGCCGCGCGCACGTCGGGACGGCGGATCAGCACCTCGGAAGGCAGCCCCGCTGGCAGCTCGGCCGCGAGCCGCTGGTCGGCGGCCGGCAGGCCCGGCGGCAGGTCGGCGGGCAGCGGCTGGCCTAGCAGCAGCACCAGGGCGTTCTGATCGAGCGCGCGCTGCCGTGTCTGCTGCGCCAGCGCGACACGCGCGCTTTCGACCAGCGACTCGGCCTGGCGGAAGTCGATCTCGGACGCGGCGCCATGATCGAACTTGAGCTTCGTGAGCTTGAGCGACTCTTCGCGCGTGGCGAGCGCGCGCCGCGTCACGTCGAGCAGCGCGTCGTCGGCGAGCAGGTTGAGGTAGCCGGTCGCGACCGACGCCACCAGGCTCATCTGCGCGGTCTTCCGCGCTTCCTCGGTGGCGAGGTATTGCGCCAGCGCCGCGTCGCTCAGGCTGCGCACACGGCCGAAGAAGTCGAGTTCGTAGGCCGTGACTGCGAGCCCCACCGTGTACAGGCTGGTGATGCCGCCGACGCTGCGGTTGGTGTTCGGCTGGCGCGACGCGGACACGCCCGCGCCGACGGTCGGCCATTCGTCGGCACGTCGGATCTGGTGCACGGCGCGCGCCTGCTCGATGTTGAGCACGGCGATGCGCAGGTCGCGGTTGTTCGCGAGCGCGATGCCGATCAGGCGCCTGAGCCGTTCGTCGCCGAAGAAGTCCTGCCAGGCGAGTTCGCTCGCCACCGGCCCGCCGGCGGGCACTTCCACGTCGCCGGCAAAGCGTTCGGCCACCGGCGGCGCTGGCCGTTCATGGCGCGGCGCGAGCGACATGCAGCCGCTCGCGAGCAGCGCCGCGGCGAGCACGGCCCAGGGGGCGGGGCGCAGGCGCTCAATCATGCGACGCCCCCTTGGCCGGTCCGGCCGGTCCGGCCGGTGCCGCCGCGCCGTTGCCCTCGGCGTCGAGTTCGTGCGCATACATGCGCCGCTGCCGCTCGCTGCCCTTGAAGAAGCGCCGCACGACGACGAAGAACACTGGCACGAAGATCACCGCCAGCGTCGTGCCGGTGATGATGCCGCCCATCACGCCGGTGCCGATCGCGCGCTGGCTGGCCGAACCGGCGCCGGTGGCGATCGCCAGCGGCAGCACGCCGAGCGTGAACGCCATCGAGGTCATGATGATCGGCCGGAAGCGCAGGTGCGCCGCGGCGAGCACCGCGTCGACAGCGCTGCGCCCCTGCGCCTGCAGATCCTTGGCGAACTCGATGATCAGCACCGCGTTCTTGGCCGACAGGCCGATGATCGTGATCAGGCCGACCTTGAAGTAGACGTCGTTGGCCATGCCGAACAGGCTCGTGGCGCCGACCACACCGAGCACGCCGAGCGGCACGACGAGGATGACCGACAGCGGAATCGACCAGCTCTCGTACAGCGCGGCCAGGCACAGGAACACCGCCAGCAGCGAGAAGACGTAGAGCAGCGTGGCGGTGTTGCCCGACAGCCGCTCCTCGCGCGACTGGCCGGTCCACTCGAATGCAAAGCCGGCGGGCAGCTGGCCCGCGAGACGCTCCATCTCGGCCATCGCGTCGCCGGAGCTGTAGCCGGGGGCCGCTTCGCCGCTGATGCGCATCGTCGGGTAGCCGTTGTAGCGGATCGTCTGCATGGGCCCGGTGATCCAGCGGGTCGACGCGAAGGCCGAGAACGGCACCGGCTGGCCGCGTGCATTCATCGCGTTCAGTCGCAGCAGGTCGTCCGGCTGCATGCGCGCCGGCGCGTCGGCCTGCACGACCACGCGCTGCAGGCGGCCTGCGTTCGGAAAGTCGTTGATGTAGGCCGAGCCAACGGCGGTCGAGAGCGCCGAGCCGATCGCGTCGAAGGTCACGCCGAGCGCGCTCGCCTTGTCGCGATCGATGTCGAGCTGCAGCTGCGACGCGTCTTCCAGCCCGTCGGGCCGCACGTTCGCGAGCAGCTTGCTCTGCGCCGCCATGCCCAGCAGCTGGTTGCGCGCGGCCACGAGCGCCTCGTGGCCGTTGCTGCCGCGGTCCTGCAGCCGGAAGTTGAAGCCCGACGCGCTGCCGAGTTCGGGGATCGGCGGCGGGCTGAGCGGAAAGATGAACGCGTCGCGAACGCCCATCAGCGCGCCGAAGGCCCGGCCCGCCAACGCCTGCGCCGAATGCGCCTTGCCTTCGCGGTCGCTCCAGTCCTTCAGCGGCACGAAGGCGAGGCCCGCGTTCTGGCCCTGCCCCGAGAAGCTGAAACCCAGCACGCTCACCATGTTCTGCACTTCGGGCTGCTTCAGCATGAAGGCCTCGACCTGCTGCATCACCTCGCGCGTGCGGTTGGCCGTCGCGCCCGGCGGCAGCTGCACGTTGACGATGATGTAGCCCTGGTCCTCGGCCGGCAGGAACGAGCTGGGCAGCCGCGCGAACAAGAGCGCCACGGCACCGATGATGGCGGCGTAGATCAGCAGATAGCGCGCCGCGCGCTTGAGGATGCGCGCCACCAGCCCTTCGTAGCTCTTGGCGGTGCGCGAGAAGCCGCGGTTGAACCAGCCGAAGAAACCGCGCTTCTCATGGTGGTGGCCGGCCTCCACCGGCTTGAGCAGCGTGGCGCACAGCGCGGGCGTCAGCGACAGCGCCATCAGCGCCGAGAAGGCGATCGACGCCGTCATCACGACCGAGAACTGGCGGTAGATGTTGCCCACCGAACCGGTGAAGAAAGCGAGCGGCACGAACACCGAGATCAGCACCACGGTCACGCCGATGATCGCGCCCTGGATCTGCCCCATCGCCTTGCGCGTGGCCGCGCGCGGCGGCAGCCCCTCCTCGCTCATGATGCGCTCGACGTTCTCGACCACCACGATCGCGTCGTCCACGACGATGCCGATCACCAGCACCATGCCGAACATCGTCAGCACGTTGATCGAAAAGCCCAGCGCGAGCAGCACGCCGAAGGTGCCGAACAGCGTGATCGGCACGACGAGCGTCGGGATGATCGTGTAGCGCCAGTTCTGCAGGAACAGGAACATCACGAGGAACACCAGCACGATCGCCTCGAGCAGCGTCACCACGACCTGCCGGATCGAGATGTCGACGAAGCGCGAAGTGTCGAACGGGATGACGTACTTCATGCCCGGCGGGAAGAACTGCGCCAGCTGGTCCATGCGCTGCTGGATCGCGCGGGCGGTGGCGAGGGCGTTGCCGGTGGGCGAGAGCTGCACGCCGATGCCGGTGGAGGGCCGCCCGTTCAGCCGCGCCGAGGTGGCGTAGTTCTGTGCGCCGAGCTCGATGCGCGCGACGTCGCGCAGCCGCACGCTGGAGCCGTCGGTGTTGGCGCGCAGCACGATGTTGCCGAACTGCTCGATGCTGCCGAGCTGGCCGGTGACGACCACCGTCGCGAAGATCGATTGCCCCGGCACATTGGGCAGGTCGCCGATCGTGCCCGACGACACCTGCGCGTTCTGCGCCCGGATGGCCGCGGCGACCTCGGCGCTGGAGAGGTTGAAGCCGACCAGCTTGGCCGGGTCGACCCACACCCGCATCGCGCGTTCGGTGCCGAACAGCTGCGCCTGCCCCACGCCGTTGATGCGCTGGATCTCCGGCAGCACGTTGCGCGAGGCGTAGTCGCCGAGCGCGATCGGGTCCCACTTCGGGTCTTCGGAGGTGAGGATCGTCACCAGCAGGAAGTTCGAGCGTGCCTTGTCGACGCGCACGCCCTGCTGCGTCACCGCCTGCGGCAGCCGCGGCGTGGCGCGCGCGAGCCGGTTCTGCACGTCGACCTGCGCGAGGTCGGCGTTGGTGCCGGGCTCGAAGCTCAGCGTAATCGAGCCGGTGCCATTGGCCTGCGACACCGACTCCATGTAGATCAGTCCCGGCGAGCCGTTCATCTCCTGCTCGATGACGCTGATCACGCTCTCTTCGAGCGTCTTGGCCGAGGCGCCGGGGTAGGCGGCGCTGACCACGATCGAGGGCGGCGCGACGCGCGGGTATTGCGCGATGGGCAGCTGCGTGATCGCCACCCCGCCGCCGACCAGGATGAACAGCGCGATGACCCACGCGAAGATCGGGCGATCGATGAAGAACTGCGCCATGGCGGCTAGTCCTTCAGCGCGACGCCGCCGAAGCCGGCGCGGAAGCAGCCGCTGCCGCAGCCGGCGCGCTCGCATTGCCGCGCCACGGCACCGGCGTCACCGCCGCGCCCGGGCGCATCTTCTGGAAGCCGTCGACGACCACACGCTCGCCGGCCTTCAGGCCGTCCTCGATGATCCACTGGCCCTGCTGGGCGCGGCTCACCTTCACGGGCCGGATGACGGCCTTGTTGTCGGCGCCGACGACGAGCACGGTGTCGCCTTGCGGCGTGCGCGAGACCGCCTGCTGTGGCAGCAGGATCGCGTCGGACAGCTCCGCCTGCTCGATCTGCACGCGCACGTACATGCCGGGCAGCAGAAAGCCCTCCGGGTTCGGCACTTCTGCGCGCAGCGTGACCTGGCCCGAACTCGGGTCGACGGACAGATCCGTGAACAGCAGCTTGGCCGGGTGAGCGTATTCGCTGCCGTCTTCCAGCAGCACGCGCACACGCGCGCCGTCGCCGCTGCGCTGCAGCTTGCCAGCCGCGAGTGCCCGCCGCAGCCGCAGCACCTCGCCGGTCGACTGCGTGAAGTTGAGGTACATCGGGTGGATCTGCTGGATCAGCGCGAGCGGCGTCGGCTCGCCCTGCCCCACGAGCGCGCCCTCGGTCACGAGCGCGCGGCCGATGCGCCCGGAGATCGGCGCCGTCACGCGTGCGTGGCCGAGGTTGATCTGCGCGTTCTGCACGGCGGCCCGCCCGGCGGCCACGTCGGCCTGCGCGGTTTTCTGCGCCGCCACGGCATTGACGTACTCCTGCTGGCTGATCGCATTGGCCTCCACCAGCGGCTTGAAGCGCTCGGCCTGGGCCGTTGCCTGCGCGAGGTTGGCCTGCGCACGCGCGAGGCTCGCCTGCGCGCTTTGCAGCGCGGCGCGGTAGGGCGCGGCGTCGATCTCGAACAGCGCCTGCCCGGCCTTCACGTCGCTGCCCTCGCGGAACAGCCGCTTGTGCAGGATGCCGGCCGCGCGTGCCCGCACCTGCGCCACACGCGAAGCTTCGAGGCGGCCGGGCAGTTCGGTGACGAGTCCGACGTCGCGTGGTTCCACGCTGACCACGCCCACCGGTGGGGGCGGCGGGCCGGCGGGGGCACCGGCAGCCGGCGTGGCGTCTTTGTTGCCGCAGGCGGCGAGTAGCAGGCCGCCGAGCGCGAAGCCGGTGCACCAGCGGATGCACGACACGAGCCGGGCGGGCGCCAACGGATTCAACCCAGACATGCAACACCTTTCCGAGAGACGCCTCGCGAACCGCGGGCCGCCATTGAAGCGAGGCAGTCTACCGACAGCGCCCGCCGCCGCACCGGCGCGGGTCCGCTATGCGCACGTGGGGTTTTCTCGCTGCAGCCGGGGCGCCGACCGAGCGGGCGGGTTCAGTGTCGCTTGAAGTACTGGATCTCGCGTTCGTGCTTCTCTGCCTGCGCGCGTGACGCGAACGTGCCGAGGTTGCGGCGCTTGCCGGTCTTGGGGTCCGGTTGACGCGAGTACAGGCGGTACTCGCCGGATGCGAGCGTGCGAATCATGGAAGGCTCCTTTGCCGCACGCTTTCAGCCCGGCACCTGTCGCCGGCGGCTGAAGACGATCATCGCCAGCGGGATGGTCGCCAGCGCACCGATCGCGACCAGCGTCCACCCGACCGCTTTGCGCTGCGGGTCGCTCAGCTTGTCGGCCAGCAGCAGCCCCATCCCGGCTCCGAGCATCCCGCGCGTT
>CAJPFZ010000140.1 GCA_905339355.1 Burkholderiaceae bacterium | reverse complement strand
TGGCCGACACCGTTGGACACCATGCGGTCCAGCGTCGCCAGGTCGGGCTGGCGCTGCAGGCCGGCGCGTGTCTCGCAGGGGTTGGCCACGTAGGGCTCGGTGATCACCTGGCCCTGGCCGCACAGGCGCACGCACAGCAGTTCGGCCCCCAGCACCGAGAGGCCCACGCGGTAGTCCAGCGGCAGGTGCGCGCGGATCGAAGGAATCTCCTTCAGGCGCAGCGAGATGTCGACCGGCTTGAACTCGAGCGGCTTGACCTCGATCGGCCCGAGGTTCAGCGTGAGCGGCGCGACGTTGGTGTTGACCGTGTAGTTGGTCGGGATGCCGCTGAGATCGACATCCAGGTCGATGCCGAAGTCGAAGCTTGAGGGAATCTTGACGCTCATTCGCTGGTCACTCCTTCACGGTCGAAGGCGGACGCGCAACAACACAACATGCCTGCCCGGCACGCGGTCCGAAGTCGCGTGAGCGTAGTGAAGAACGGTGGCGGCGGGCAGCCCCTAGGTTCGGCGATATGAAACTAACTGTTTCTGGGACGGCGCAATGGCATCACCGCGCCGGAACGAGCAGCTTGAACTGCGTGCGCGACTTTTCGAAGGCGTTGCACGCCTTCATGCCGGCGATGACACCCTCGATGCTTTCGTAGTCGAAGGCGGCCGTCCATTCGTGGATCTGCTGCATCGCTGCGAGGAACGGCTGGGCGTTGCCTTCGCGCGTCAGCAGGCGAAGGCAGTCGAGGTACTCCTCGCGGAACAGCGTCGGAATGATGATGCGGCAGCTGTTCACCACCGACAGCTCCGCATTCATCACGAGGCGCGCCAGGCGCCCGTTGCCGTCGGCGAACGGATGCACCTCCGAGACCAGGAACATCGCCATGAGCGCGCGGGCGGTTCCGGCCGGAACCGTCGGCAGGAGCTTCGACCCCTCGACCAGCGTGCCCCGCGTCAGCCGCGGCGTCACGAACTCGGTGTTGCCCGCCCTGTTGGCGGCGGTCTTGAACTCGCCCGGCGCCACCTCCGGCCGCTCCCGCATCTGGTCGGCATGGCGCGCGCGCAGCTGCTGCAGCACCGGCTCGCCGGTGGCCAGGGTCTGATGGGACCACCCCGGGTCGAGCGCCTGCCTGAACACGCCGAGGATGTCGTGCGAGTCCTTGGGCCGCTCGACGATCGGCCGGCCTTCGAGGACGAAGCCTCGCGCCTCGGCCACGTCGAACTCCGTACCCTCGATGAAGTTGCTGAAGTAGGACTCGAGGAAGGCGAAGTTCGTCCGGCCGGTCTCCGTCTTCGCCACGGCCGGCGGCTGCTTCAGCGGCTGGCTGCGCAGCGTGGCCGCCAGGCTTTCGAACAGGGCCAGTCGATGGGCGTCGTACGGGATCGCGGCGGCCATCGCCTTGCCGGCCGCGGTGGACATGGCCGCCCTGCGCGTTCCCAGCACGCCGCCGATCAGGCCGTCGAGCAGCTCGAACTCGCGTTCGAGACCGAGCACGGGCGCGAGCGCCCTTGCCTCGTCGCGCAGCGGGCTCAGGGCCTCTTCTCCTCGCGCCTCGCAGATGCCGATGAGCCGCTGCTCCACGGCCGCTTGACCGACCGACTTGCGAAGCTTGCCGCGGCTCACCGTCAGGTTCTCCAGCAGCAGCCGCGGGACCGACGGGAAGTACAGCTCGCGACCCATCATCGGCGCATCGCCCGGCGCGGGCCCGGGCCCTCTGACCAGCTGGACGCTCAGCCCGGGCAGCTCGACCTTGCGCGGGTACGAGTAGTTCAGGAACATCGTGCCCTCGCTCGGCGTTCCGCCCTGGAACGCGCTGCGATAGCCGATGACGGCCCCGGGGAAGAGTGCCGCCAGGACACGGATGCGCTCGCGGGCGATCAGCGCAGGCCACTCGTCCCGCGGCCGGTTCGTCACGACGCCCGGAACGACGCGGTGCAGTTCGGCCGCGCGAAGCCGGCGCTGCGCCGCCCTGACATCCGCGGCGCCGAGTTCAGCGTAGAGCAGCAGGGTGTCGTCGGGCGCTGTCGCTTTTTTCGGTGCTCGATCCATGGTCAGGCGGGGTTTGTCGCAAAAACTTATCGTATACCTTGGCTTTGTCGCTTTTTTCGACTTTAATGCATGCCATGTCGACCTGTCCAGCGCCAGCTACCGGGCCCCCACCTCCTCAATCCGGATGAGCGTCGCCCCATAGCGCCCGTCGCATCCCTGCGACCCTTGCGCGCACTGCGCCTCCCCTGCCCCCGGCGCCACGCCGGCCCCACCCCACGCCTGCCGCAACGCCGGCAGATCGAACTCGGGGATCGTCTCCCCCATCCGCAAGCCCGCTCCGCCGAAGTCCCGCGGCTGCCGCGACACCATCGTCACCAGGTGATTGGTTCCGACCGGCCCGCCGGCGGAAATCTGCCAGCCCTTGCGCGGCAGTACCACGTCTGCGTTCGCTTCGATGCGGTTGTCGGTGTCGAGTGCGTTCGGGAACAGCAGCGACAGGTGCTGCTGGTCGGTGCCCGACAGAAACACATAGAGGTAGCCCGGCTCGCTCGCCTTCACGCGGAATGCCATGCGGTCGCGGCCGATCACGAGACTCGCCTTGTCGGGCGCCGCTTGCACCGCGATCCGCGGGTCGGCGTGGCGCACGATGTCGTCGAGCACCGCGACCGTGCTGAAGACGGGGCGCGCCGCGGCGGCCTGCTGCGCGGTCACCGGTGCGGCGTCGGCTGCGTTGGGGTCGGTACGCGTGTTGGCCTCGGTCGAGGCGCCGCCGGTCGATGCGATCGGCTTCGGATCGACCGGCGGCGTGCCGGACGAGCCATCGGTGAAGAACCACACTGCCGCGGTGATCGCCGCGAGCCCCGCCATGCCGGCGATGAGCACCGGGCCCGCCTTGTTCGTGCTCGGCGCCGCCGCCACCGGTGGTGGCGCGTTGCTCGCCTTCGCAGAGGCCTCGTTCACCGGAGCAGGCGCCGGCGCCTCGCGTGGCAGATCGGCCCGCACCGGCGCCGCCTGCTGCGCCCCACCACGCATGTCGATCACCGTCGCATCGTCGACGCGCGGTCGCACGAGCGGGGTCGTCGTCTGCTGCTTCAGCACCGTGCGCTCGTCGTCAGCCGGCAGGTGCAGCACCGTCGCCTCGTCGTCATTCCTCCCGGGCGGCGCGAACAGCAGCTCTCGCAGATCCCCAATGCTCTGCGGCCGATGTTCCGGCCGCAGCGCCAGCCCCGCATCGATCGCCTTCAGGAACTCCTTCGAATACCGCCCGGCCGCGGTGCTCGACACCGGCACCATCTCGTCGTTCATCATCCGCCCCACCGCCGTCATCGGCGGGCGGCCGGTGAGCGCGGCGTAGAGCACCGCGCTCAGTGCATAGACATCCGTCCACGCGCCCTGCTTCATCGAGGGCACTTCGGCGTACTGTTCGATGGGCGCGTAGCCGGGCTTGAGGATCGTCGTCAGCGCCTGTGTCGCGTCGCCGATCACGCGGCGCGCCGCGCCGAAGTCCAGCAGCACCGGCCGATGCTGCGTCCCGAGCAGGATGATGTTGTCCGGCGCAATGTCGCGGTGATAGCACCGGTCCGCGTGGATCAGCTCCAGCGCGTCGAGCAGCGGCGCGAGCAGCCGCTTGAACCACGCTTCGTCGGGCGGCTCGCGCTGCTGCTTGAGCCAGTTCTTGAGCGTCGGCCCTTCGTAGTAGGGCATCACCATGTAGGCGGTGTCGTTCTGCTCCCAGAAGCGGTACACCTTGACGAGCGACGGGTGGTCGAATGACGCAAGCAGCCGCGCCTCGTTGACGAAGCTGCGCCGCCCCAGCTCGAAGGTCTCGCGGTGGCGCTCGGAGCGCACCGCCACGCTCAGGCCGGTCGGCCGCGAGGCGAGCGACGAGGGCATGTACTCCTTCAGCGCCACCGTGCGCTGCAGCTGCGAGTCGCGCGCGAGGTAGACGATGCCGAAGCCGCCCACGCCGAGCACCCGCTCGAGCGTGAACTCGTGCAGCACCGTGCCGTCGGGCAGTGGTGAGCCGAGGTCGTCGGGCGCGGTGGCGGCAGCGGTCTCGTTCATCACCACGCGCCCTGCAGCAGCTCGCTGAAAGACTCCGCCGCCGGCAGGCCGTTGACGACCGTCAGCCGGTTCTCGCCGGCGCGCGTGCGCTGCGGCCACCACAGCGTGCGGCCGAGCGCGCGGCGCGTGGCCTCCTGCCGCACCACGTCGCGCAGGCAGTCGCGCAGCGAGCGGCCGGGCTTGAAGCGCCAGGCGCTGCGGTTGATCCACTGCAGCTCTTCGGGCTGCTGCTCCGGCGGCAAGGGCTCGGCCGGGTCGGCGGGGTCTGCGAGCGGCACGGCCGCATGCAACGCCGCCTCGAAACGCTCCAGCGTCGCACCGGCGTGCAGCGTGCCGAGCGCCGCTTCCGACACCTCGGCGAACCACTGCTCGAGCCGCGCCAGCGCCTCGCCGTCGTGCGGCGCGCGCTCGCGCGGCAGCGCGACGAGCAGCGGAAAGTAGCGGCCCACCTTGTCCACGCTCGGCATCAGCACGCCGAACCACCACTGCGCGTCGACGACTCCCGGCGCCCATGCAAAGCGCCACAGCGGGCTCGTGAGGTAGGTGTCGAGCCAGCGGTCGCCGAGCTGCGCACGGCTCGTCTCGATGCCGCTTGCGAGCCAGCCGTCGCAGGCGCGCATGAAGTCGCCGGGCAGCCGGCGGCTCGCGAAGTCGCCCAGGCAGGAGAGCTTGCCGAACCAGCCGGGCACGGCGGCGGCGACGTGCTCGGTGGCGAGCGCAATCACAGCGAACCGGGGCAGGCGAACTCGCTGAGCTCGCGCAGCCGGAAGGGGTTGACCACACTGCTCGCCGTGACCTCGAAGTGCGCCTTGCGGCCCTCGATGTCGAACGTCACGCGAAAGCGCTCGGGCGCGCCGGCCTGCGCCATCTGCAGCCGGTCGAACAGCCGGAACAAGGCCCACGGCCCTTCGGTCACGAGACCCGAGCTGCCGTTGGCGAGCGGCGGCTGCAGCTGCACGCGCACCTGCGTGCTGCCGCGCGGGCCGGGCCATTGCACCGAGGCAGGGATCTGCGGGCCGTGCGCGTACTTCACGAGCTGGCCGTCCACGTCGAGCGTGAACTGCGAGATGCTCGCGTCCATCTCGACCGGCTTGAAATCGAGCCGCAGCGCCGGCGCCTTGCCGCCGGAGCGGAAGAAGGTGTCGCGGATCGTTGCCGCGCGCTGGAACTGCCCGAGCGTGCCGCCATCGGTGCCCATCCTCGCCTCGCCCACCTGCTTGAAGCTCCACGGCCGCGTCGTCACGTCGACGAAGTTGGCGAGGTTCTTCTGGAAGAACTCGTCGAACAGCCCGCCGGGCGAGAACAGGCGCGCGAAGTCGTCCTGCGTCACGTCGTTGCGGCTGCCGCGGGCGAAGGGGTAGCGCCCGCTCACCGCCTGGCGGCAGAACTCGCCGATGCCCGAGTTGACGGCGCCGCCGATGCTCGCGCGCGTGGCGCGCAGCGCGGCGCCGCTGCCCGCCACCGCCATCGTGTCGAGCAGCGAGCGCAGCGGCTCGGGCAGGCGTGCCGCCTCGGCCTTGATCTTGTTGTGCACGTCCGATGGCGGCGGCGCGTTGCCGCCCTTGATGGCCGTGTCGGCCGCCGTCATGAAGGCGTAGAACTCGTTGATCAGCGCGATCGTGTTGTCGATCGGCGCGGGGCCGTTGGCGCCTGCCTTGACGAGCTGGCGCAGCCCCGCGAAGCGCTCGTCGACGATGCTCTCGATGCGCGCGCCCGGCGCCACCGCGCCCGGTGCGCTCTTCTGCCCGAGCATGCGCGCGAGCTGCTCGCGCGATTGAGCGATCGTGCTGGCGGCGCGGTCTTCGACCTTTTGCACCGCGTTCTTCGAGGTGTCGGCCGCGAGCGTGGTCTCCTTGACCATCGCGCGCAGCAGCGGCGCGAGCGGGTTGTCGGGCGCCGACAGCACACGCGCCATCTGCACCGATTGCGGCAGGTCGGTCATCGGCAGCAGGCGCACGTCGTTGACGAAGTGCTCCCAGGTCTTGGCGTAGTCGGCGAGGTAGACACGCCGCACGTCGTCGGTGAGGCGGCCGAGTGCCAGCGGGTCGCGCAGCGAGCTGCCTCGCCCGCTGTCGGCCACGCCGAGCACCCAGCCTTCTTCTTCGCCCAGCTGCCGCGTCGTGCGCTCGACCTGCTTCTGGAAGCCGCGGTGGTAGCCGTCGTAGGTGTAGAGCGGCGGCACGCCTTGGGTGAGCGGCGCACCGCTGCCGCGGCGGAAGACGAGCGCGGCGCTCGGGCCGGCCGCCTTGGCGACCGTGAACTCGGCGATGTCGTTCGGCACGCCTTCGCGGCGGATGCGGCTGTACACCCGCTGCGCGAACGGCACCGAGGCGAGGCGGGCGCGCGTCTGCGCAAGCAGCGCCTTGTCTTCGGGCAGCGGCGAAACGGTGGGGCCTTGTTCGAGTAGTGCATCGAGGTGGCTTTCGAGCGCGGCCCGCTGCTCGGACGTGACCTCGCGCGGCAGGTTCGCCTCCCAGTCGGCGTGCACGTAGAGCTTGAGCGCATCGGGGTCGAAGTGGTCGGGGTCGTGCAGCATCACGTAGGTCTTGAGCGCCTCGTACTGCAGCTCGCTGTTGTCGTGGCTCGTCTTCAGGTGCTCTTCCACCCGAAGCGCGAGGCGGGGCTGCAACGCATCGACCAGCATGCGCTGGTAGGCGCGCTGCGCGGCCGAGTCGAGCTTGCGGCCCTGGTACAGGCCGAAGCCCAGCGACCACGGCACGCTGCGCTTCTCTTCGACCGCCAGCGCCTGAGTAGCGGCCAGTGCGGGCAGCAGCACCAGCACGTCGGACGAGGCGCGGTTGGGCGTGGCCTGCACCAGCTTGCGCACCGCGTCGACCTTGCCCGCGACCTCGGTGACGTACTGGCGGTTGTTGAGGTAGCTCACCGTGAAGGCGGCGACGGCACCCACCGACAGCACGGCGATGGCCGCGTAACCGCCGAGCGCGACCAGCGAACGGCGGCGCTCCCACTTGAGGTTGGTGCCGGCGAGTTCGGCTTCGCCGAACACCACCTCGCGCAGCAGCCGCGAGAGGAAGAAGCTCTTGCCTGTGGCCTGGTTGGCCGGCAGCAGCGTGCGTTCGAGCCGATAGGTGCGCGCGATGCTGCCGAGCATGCGGTCGATCGGCGTGCCCTCCTGCGTGCCGCTGATGAAATACACGCCGCGCAGCAGCGCCTGCTCGTCGAACTGCGAGCCGGCGAACACGTTCTCGACGAACTCCCTGAGCACCTGGCGCAGCCCCGCGAACTGCTGTGGAAAGCCATAGATGCGCACCCGGCGCTGCGGGTCGCGCTCGGACTGCAGGCGGTCGACGAGGCCGTCGGTGAGCCGCTTCTCGAGCGCGTCGAACTCGTCGCCGAAGCGGCTGAAATCGCCGACCTGGCGCGCGTCGTACGGGAAGGTGAAGCCCCAGGGATCGTCGCGCACGTCTTTCGGTGCGTCGCCGAGATAGTCCATGAAGCCCGCGAGCAGGTCGGTCTTGGTGACCAGCAGGTAGATCGGGAAGCGGATGCCCAGCTGCTGGTGCAGTTCGTGCACGCGTGCGCGCACGGCAGCGGCCTGCTCGGCGCGCTCCGCAGGCGTGCGGGTCAACAGGTCGGGCACCGAGACGGTGACGAGCACGCCGTTGAGCGGCTGGCGCGGGCGTGTCTTCTTCAGCAGGCCGAGAAAGCCGGCCCAGGCTTTCTGGTCGGTCTCGCGGTGGCTGTCTTGCGTGGTGTAGCGGCCGGCGGTGTCGAGCAGCACCGCATCGGTGGTGAACCACCAGTCGCAGTTGCGCGTGCCGCCGATGCCCTTGACGGCCGCCTGGCCCATGGTCGTGGCGAGCGGGAAATCGAGCCCCGAGTTGAGCAGCGCCGTCGTCTTGCCCGAGCCCGGCGCGCCGATGATCAGGTACCACGGCAGCTCGTAGAGATGGCGCTGGCCGAGCCGCGCCGTCACGCCCGACAAGGCGCTGCCCTTGGGGCCGAAGCGCGCATTCTTCAGCGTCTTCAGCGCGGCCTCGAAGCGTTCGTTGATCGTCTTCAGCTCGGCGCTGGCGGGGTCGTCCGCCGTTGCGGTGGGGGCCGGTGGCGCGGCCATCAACTGGTTCACCACCGCGTCGTTGGTGCGCTTGGATGCCCACGCGCGCCAGGCCTTGTGCAGCAGGTACAGCACGACGATGGCGCCGATGAAGATCAGGCGCGAGGTGCTGCGTTCGAGCGGGCGCGCATCGCCGATCGCGACCAGCGGGCCGACGATCCAGATCAGGAGCGACAACGCGACGAGGCCGAGGATGGCGAGCACCCAGCCGTTGAAGATCAATCCGAGCAGCTTCTTCACGATCCGCTCCTCGCTTTGGGTTCGGTCTTGCCGGCGAGCAGGGTGATCTCGACGCGGCGGTTCAGCGCGCGATTGGCGGCGGTGTCGTTGGCGACCAGCGGTTCGCCGTCGGCGCGGCCTTCGGCGTTCACGCGCGCTGCGGTCACACCCTGAGAGACGAGGATGCCGCGCACCGCCTTCGCGCGTTCTTCGGAGAGGTGCCAGTTCGACGGGAAGCGAGCGGAGCGGATCGGCTGGTTGTCGGTGTGGCCGGTGATCACCACGCTGCCCGGCACCTGCGCCAGCGCTTCGGCGATGCGGCGCATCAGCGCCTCGCGTTCGTCGGAGAGGCTCGCGCTGCCGGGGTCGAACAGGTTGTCGCCACGCAGCGTGATGACGCTGCGATCGACCTCGTCGCGCACGGCGACGAGCCCGGCGCGGATCTCGCTGGAAAGGAACTGCACGAGCCGCGGCTTGGGCGCAGGCAGCGGCGTGGGCGGTGTGGGCGGCGCGAGCCGCAGGCTCTGGATCTCGCCATACGCCGGGTCCGACATACCGCCGAGCGAAAACGAGAGCGCGAGGTACAGCCCGAGCACCGCGATGCTCGCCACCGCCCCGCTCACCCACAGCGGCAGCCACGACAGCAGCGCGCGGCGCTTGACCGTCTGGCCGCGCCAGTTCTGCGCGAGGGGCTGCGGGTGGCCGCCGCGCTCCTTCTTCACGATCTGCGCGAGCCGGTCGCGCACGGCTTCGAGCTGCGCGCGCCCGCCTTCGATGACGCGATAGCGGCCTTCGAAGCCGAGGTTGACCGCGGCGTAGATCAGCTCCAGCAGGTCGCGGTTGCCGGCCGGGTTCTCGGCCAGCTTGGCCATCAGCTGGAATACCTTTTCTCCCCCCCAGGTCTCGTTGTGAAACATCGCGAGCAGGCTGTAGCGGCCCCAGGTGCCCGAACCGCCCCAGGGCGTGCCGGCAGCGGCTTCGTCGAGCAGGGTGCAGAGGATGTAGCGCGCGGCCATCACGCGCTCGGGCGCGATGCCTTGCTGGCGCGCCCGGGCTTCGAAGTCGCGGATGCCCTGGGCGAGCGAGTCCTTCAGCACCGTCGGATCGCTCAAGTGGGTGGTGGAACGGATATGCGGCACGACGGCGAGCAGGCGGTTCGCAAGCGCGAGCAGCGGGTTCATGCCGCTGTCGACGGCTGCGATGTCGATCGTCACGTCGGCGCCGGGTGCGTTTTGCATTGGCGGTGCCGAAGAGGCGGGACGCGCGCCCGGCGTGGGCATCATGAAGGTGCGCCCGCTGTCGAGTGCGGCAAAGGGGTCGTGGGGGTCGGCTGGAGTCATGACGTTTGCTCCACAGGATCTGCGCAGCGCGCGCGCAGAGCGAGTTCGAGCTGATGGATCGCGCCACGAGGCATCGAAGTCCACACCCGTTCACCCTGAGGTATCGAAGGGCCGGGCTGAGGTATCGAAGCCCCCGCGGCCGCCGAGCAAGGGCTTCGATACCTCAGCCCGAACGGGGTTGTCATCTCGCGCTCCATGAGCATCCTCACTGCCGAATCGCCCACAGCTGCAGCTCGAGCCCCGGGAAGTCGCCCGCGATGTGCAGCGCGAGGTTGCCGGTGTTCTGGAACTGCCTGCTCAGATCACCGTGGCGTTCGAGCTCGAAGTAGAAGAAGCCCGCATGGAAAGGCAGCTGCCGCGGCGCCACCGGCAGCGGCTGCAGCGCGATGCCCTGCAGCTGCAGATTCACGAGATCGCGAATGCGGTCCACCGGCCCGACCTTGGTCTGCGCGACGAACAGCTGGCGCAGTTGCTCGTGCGGCATCTGCGCGTTGACCGCCAGCACGAAGACGCCGTTGCGCGCCAGTTCCAGGTCCTTGACCACCGCCGTGCGCACGCCGTGCTTGCGGTCCACCAGCTCGATCTGGACCGCTTTCTGCTCGCGCACTGCCGAGAGCAGGCAGCGCAGCTCGTCGATCAGCGGCGTGAAGCAGCCGCGCAGGTCGTCGTGCCGGTACAGCGCAAATTCGCGCGGCCGGCGCGTGCTGCTCGCGAACGTGGCGAGTTCGCCGGCGAGCTGCAGGCAGTCGGTGAACAGCGTCATCGGATGCACGCTCGGCGCGCTCGCGTGTTGCCGCAGCAGCGGCTCCGCGCGGTTGAGCACCTGCAGCATCAGGAAGTCGGCGAGCTCCGAGATGCCGTGGCTCAGCTGGCCCATGCGGCCGGCGAGTTCCTGCGCGCGCTGCGCGACGAGGCCGTGCAGCAGCCGCGCGCTCGCGGCGAGCGCCGCGGTGGCGTCGAGCGTGGTCTGCGGCGGGATGTGGCTGCGCTCCAGCACCACCTGCCGGTCGCTGCGGCGCTCCGTCACCTGCGCCACGGCGAGCACGGCGAATGCATCGGTCGCGTCGCGCTGGCGCAGCAGCCGCAGCTTGAGCCGGCCGGTCTGGATGCTGGCCGGCTCATCGGAGGCGCTGGTGTGGTCGCGCACGCTCTCTTCGACGGCCTGCAGCCGGCACAGCTCCTCGATGGTGCCGGCGCCGAAGTCGACCTCGGTCACCCCCTCGCGGCTCAGCGGCAGCGCGAGGTAGACGAGCTCGTTGCCCATGTCGGCCGGAATCTCGATCGGCTCCGGCGGCGCGTCGAGCTGCGGCACGGTGAAGGGCGTGCCGTCGGGCAGCACGCCGCTCGCCCGCGCGATGCCGACGCGGCCGAGCGCGAGCAGCGCATCGTCGAGCACCAGCTCGCTGAAGCCCCAGGCGTGCGGCGAGGTGCAACGCGCCCGCGAATCGACCAGCCGCTCGACGTAGCGCGTCTCCTGCTGGAAGTGGTGCGGCTGCAGGAACATGCCCTGCGACCAGACGACCGGGTTGCGCCAGCTCACTTCGCCGCCTTCGCTTCGATGCCGATGTCGTCGGCGCGGATCGCGAGCGTGTTCTTCACGTTCGGCTTGATCGCGACGATGCTCTTCCAGCGTGCGCGCTCGATGTCGCGGAAGGCGGCCATCACGCCGATGAACTTGATGTCGGGCGCGGTCGTCTTGTCCCACTGCCTCGTCTCGCCCGGGCGCAGGATGAACTCTTCGCGGGCCCCCATCTCCGCCGCCAGCGTGGCCTGGTCGCGCTCGTACAGCGAAACGAAATCGGCGCCATCGAAAGCCGCGGCCGACTTCAGTTCGTACACGCGCACGACGATCGGCGAGGCACGGCGTCGCACGTCGGGGTTCACGCCCGCGCCGGCCTGCAGCGAGGCTGACACGGTGGTGGGTTTGGGCGGACTCGAGCAGCCGGCCACGATGACGAGCGCGGCGAGGATGGCAGCAGCGCCGATCCACGCGGCGCTGCGCTGGGCGATGCGATCGACTGCGATGCGGCGGGTTGGATCACCGATGAACGAGGACATGGGCTTCTCCACGGATGGCGGCCAGAATATCGAGCGAGGTCACGGCTGACTCGTGACTTAGGTAACCCGGCGATCACCATGACGGTGAGCGCGGCGAACCTGACCAAGGTCAGTTGTGGCGGCACACCGCAGGGCCTAGCGTCGCGACTCCAGGTCGATCGAGCAGTGCCATGTCGTACCTCACGCAGTTCACCCTCCTCGCCGCGACAGCGGCGTTCGCCGGTTGTGTCACGCCGGCGAAGGCGCCTTCCACGCCACCCGCTTCAAAGACTGTCGCCACCTCGCCCGCGCCGCCACGTGCCGACGCCACCGCCACCTCCGGCACCGCCGCCGCCACATGGCCACCTGCAGCACCGCGCGAAGTCAAGACCCGCCATGCCTTGTTCAAGACCGCGCGCTTCGATGAGCTGCCCGGCTGGGCGGGCGACGACCTCGCCAACGCGTGGGACGCCTTCCGCGCCTCCTGCAATGCACTCGACCGGCGCGAGTCGTGGCGGCCGGTGTGCGAGTCGTTCGACAAGCTGCCGCGCCGGCCCGCGGAGATGCGCCGATTCTTCGAACGCGAGTTCACGCTGCTGCAGATCCTCAACACCGACGCCTCGCGCGACGGCGAGGTGACGGGCTACTACGAACCGCTGATCGCTGGCAGCACACAGCCCGAGGGGCGCTACACGGTGCCGGTCTACGGCACGCCGAACGACCTGTTCACGATCGACTGGAAGACGATTCCCGCCGCGCAGCGTCGCGCCGTGGTGCACGTGGTGGCCAAGGGGCGCGAACTCGCCGTCGTGCCCTCGCCGCGCGCCGGCAGCGCGCGGCTCGATACCTCTCAGTTCGAGCTCGACACGCGCGACCGCCGCTGGCGCGTGCGCGTGGACGGTGGCGTGGCGCGCCCCTACGCGACACGCGACGAGATCGAAGCCACATCCCCTCTCGACGCCCCGGTCATCGCATGGGTTGACGACGCGCTCGCGCTCTATGCCATGCAGGTGCAGGGCTCCGGGCGCATCCAGCTGCGCGACGGGCGCGTGCTGCGTGTGCAATACGCCGAGCAGAACGGCCACCCGTTCAAGCCGCTGCGCCTGGCGCGCGCCAAACCGCGTGGTGCGAGCCGCGGGCTCAGTGCCGATGGCACGCAGCCCGACAGCTTCGAGCTGGCCGATGCACCTGCTTCCCATCGCGACGACGAGGCGGCGCAGGGCGACCCAGGCGTGGTCCGCATCGCCTCGCGCGGCATGAAACCGAAGACCGGCGTCTCCGGCGGCGCGCCCGCGACTGCGAGCGACGGGCTGGTCGACGAGCTGCTGAGCGGCACCGCGCGGCCCGCTGCCTCCGCGCGCAAGCCCGCCCCGTCGAGCGCCGCGCCGCGGCCTGCTGCACCGCCCTCCCCGCGCGCCCAGCTGCTGCGCAACGACCCGAGCTACGTGTTCTTCCGCGTCGCG
>CAJPFZ010000139.1 GCA_905339355.1 Burkholderiaceae bacterium | reverse complement strand
GCCAGGGCGCCGACAACGCCAGCGGGCGCTACGGCTCGTACGCGATGGAGCTGCTGATCAACGAGATGATGAAGCGCGGCGCCTCGCGCGCCAGCATGGAGGCCAAGGTCTTCGGCGGCGGCCAGGTGATCAGCGGCATGAGCACTCTCAACGTCGGCGAGCGCAACACCAACTTCGTGATCGAGTACCTGCGCACCGAGCGCATTCCCATCCTGTCCAAGGACGTGATGGACGTCTATCCGCGCAAGGTCTGTTTCCTGCCGGCCAGCGGCAAGGCGATGGTCAAGCGGCTGGCACCGGCCAACGCCGAAGCACTGGTGGCGCAGGAGCGGGCGGCGGCGCAGCGCGCGGTGCCGACCCGCACCGGCGGCGGATCCGTCGACCTGTTCTGAGGGAGATGAGCATGGGCGCGAGAGACGACTTGAAGAGCAACCACAGGACGCGTGTCGTCGTCGTCGACGACTCCGCCCTGGTGCGCAGCCTGCTCACCGAGATCATCAACCGCCAGCCCGACATGCAGTGCGTCGGCGCGGCGAGCGACCCCTACGCGGCGCGCGAGATGATCCGCACGCTGAACCCCGACGTGATCACGCTGGACGTCGAGATGCCGCGCATGGACGGCATCGATTTCCTCAGCAAGCTGATGCGCCTGCGACCGATGCCGGTGGTGATGGTGTCGACGCTGACCGAGCGCGGCGCCGACGTGACGCTGCGCGCCCTGGAACTCGGCGCGGTGGACTTCGTCGCCAAGCCGAAGATCGGCGTCGCCGACGGGCTGCGCCTGCTGGCGCAAGACATCACCGACAAGGTTCGCATCGCTGCCAAGGCGCATCTGCGCCGGCTGCACGTGAGCCCCGCGCCGGGGGAGAAGCAGGCCGACGGCACGCTCGTGCCGCCGCCGGCCCCGGTGGCCCACATCGGCCGCCTGTCGACCGAGAAGATCATCTTCATCGGCGCCTCCACCGGCGGCACCGAGGCGACCAAGGAAGTGCTGACCCACCTGCCGCCGGACTCGCCGGCCGTCGTCATCACGCAGCACATGCCGCCCGGCTTCACCCGCAGCTACGCGGCGCGGCTGGACGGGCTGTGCAAGATCCGCGTCGCCGAAGCGCGGGACGGCGACCGCATTCTTCCCGGCCACGCCTACATCGCGCCCGGCGGCTTCCATCTGAGCGTGGAGCGCAGCGGCGCCAACTACATCGCCCGCGTGCAGGACGGCGAACCGGTCAACCGGCACAAGCCGTCGGTCGAGGTGCTGTTCAAGTCGGCCGCGCGCGTGGTGGGCCCGAACGCGCTTGCGCTGATGCTGACCGGCATGGGCGCCGACGGCGCCAAGGCGATGAAGGAGATGCGCGACGCCGGCAGCTACAACGTGGTGCAGGACGAAGCGAGCTGCGTCGTCTTCGGCATGCCGCGCGAAGCCATCGCCGCCGGCGCGGCCCACGAAGTGTTGCCGCTGGTGCAGATCGCACCCAAGCTGATCGAGCGGCTTCGCAGCACGGCCGGCATGTCGTTGAACCGGCTCTGATCCGCTCTGACCGGCTCGGGCGGCGTCAGAAATTGCGCTGCCACTGATGCAGGTCACGCAACTCCTGCTGCTGCATCTCGCGGCGCGCGCCGGCGCGGGCGATCAGCCATTCGGGCGCGCCGATGTCGCGCAGCAGCAGCTCGTTCATGTCGGCCAGCGCATCGAGTTCGCGCCGCAGGCGGCGCTCCTCGGCCTGGCTCCGC
>CAJPFZ010000138.1 GCA_905339355.1 Burkholderiaceae bacterium | reverse complement strand
GAAGTCTTCTGCGCCCATGCTGGGTGGGAGGTCGCGCATCACCTTGTCTTCGCCGACCAGAGCAGCCGCCACGTCGCCGGCGAACTTCGCCTCCGGCGCGGTGTTGATGGTGGCCGGGTACATGCGGTGATAGTCCAGGCGCGCCGTCGCGCCGAAGCCGAGCGCCACCGACTCGACCATGCGGCCCAGGCGCTCTTCGATCATGTCCTGCACCTCGCGCTTGAAACTGCGCGCGGTACCGATCAGCTGCGCCTGGCGCGGGATCACGCTGAAGGCGCCGAGGTCGCCTGCCTGCATCGCGCACAGGCTGACGACGGCGCTGTCGAGCGGGTTGACGTTGCGGGCGACCAGGCTCTGCGCGGCGGTGATGATGTGTCCAGCCACGAGCACCGGATCGATCGCCATGTAGGGATGCGCCCCGTGTCCACCGCGCCCGTGGATCGTGATCTCGAAACGGTCGGCCGCAGCCATCATCGGCCCGTTGTTCAGACCGATCACGCCCGGCGGCAGGCTGGGCCAGTTGTGCATCGCGTAGACCGCTTCGACCGGGAAGCGGTCGAACAGGCCATCGTCGATCATCGCCTTGGCGCCGGCGAAGCCTTCTTCGCCGGGTTGGAAGATCAGCACCACCGTGCCGTCGAAATGCCGGGTCTGCGCGAGGTAGCGGGCGGCGCCGAGCAGCATGGTGGTGTGGCCGTCGTGGCCGCAGCCATGCATGAGCCCATGCGTGGCGGAGCGCCAGGCGAAGTCGTTTTCCTCTTTCATGGGCAGGGCGTCCATGTCGGCACGCAGGCCGATGCAGCGCACCTGCTGCGAAGCCCCGTTGGCGCTGGCGCGCGCGGCTGCCCCGCCGCGAATGACGCCCACCACGCCGGTCTTGCCGATGCCGGTATGGACCTCGTCGACGCCGAAAAGCCGCAGCGCCTCGGCCACGCGGCCGGCGGTGCGCGTTTCTTCGTAACCCAGCTCCGGATGGGCGTGCAGATCGCGGCGGAAAGCCGTCAGCTCGCTGTGCCAGCCGGCCAACCGGAGGTAGGACCCGGACCGCGAAGGGTCGGCCGCTTGCAGCATCAGTGCGCTCCTGCCGCGCGCTCGATGCGCAGCCGCGGATCGACGGCGAAATAGAGCAGATCCACGGCGAGATTGATCAGCACGAAGATCAGCGCGATCAGGCAGAGGTACGCAGCCATCACGGGGATGTCGGCGAACTGCACCGCCTGAATGAACAGCAGGCCCATGCCGGGCCACTGGAAGACCTGCTCTGTGATGATGGCAAACGCGATCAGCGAGCCCAGCTGCAGCCCGGTGATGGTGATCACCGGCACCATCGTGTTCTTCAGTGCGTGGCTGAAGTACACGACGCGGTTCGGCAGGCCGCGGGCACGGGCGAACTTGATGTAGTCGGCACGCAGCACTTCGAGCATCTCGGCGCGCACGAGCCGCATGATCAGCGTGAGCTGGAACACCGCAAGCGTGATGGCCGGGAGAATGAGGTGCTTCCATCCGTCGAGCGTCAACAAGCCGGTGGTCCAGAAGCCGAGATCCACCGTGTCGCCCCGGTTGTAGCTCGGCAGCCAACCGAGCACCACGGCGAAGATCCAGATCAGCAGGATGCCGATCAGGAAGGTCGGCAGCGAGACACCGAGCAGCGACAAGGTCATCAGCAGCTGGGAGGCGAAGGTGCCACGCCGCAAGGCGGCGAATACGCCCATCGGTATCGCGAACACGAGTGCGATCACCGCCGCCGTCATCGACAGCTCGAGCGTCGCCGGCAAGCGTTCGAGGATCAGCGCCGACACCCGCCGTCCCTGCCGCAGGCTCAACCCGAACTCGCCCTGAACGGCGTTGCCGACAAAGCGGCCGAACTGGACCGGGAACGGCTGGTCGAGCCCCAGGTCGGCGCGCAGCTGGGCACGCTGCGCGGGGGTGGCGTCCTGGCCCAGCAGGTTCGTCACCGGGTCGCCGACATACTGGAACAGCATGAAGGCGATGAAGGCCACCGTGAGCATCACGATGACGGCTTGAACGAGGCGGCGCAGAACGAAGACAAGCATGGATCGATGCCGGGAGCGAACGGCGCCGGGGTAGACGCTCAAACAACGGCCGCAGATCGGATGGATCCGCGGCGAGTGAAACTGATGAGGCGCTATCTGAGCAAAACCAATGCTGCCCGTCAAAGGGGAATGCCCCATGAGGGTATTCGTTCAACGCCAGCGCGTTTTTGCGCGGCCAAAGAAAAGGCCGCCCGAAGGCGGCCATCAATCGCGTCTCGCAGAGCGAGGTGTTGATTAGAACGTGTGCTTCACGCCCAAGGCGAACGTGTTGTTGTTCGTCCGGCCCGGCGCGCGGGTCAGGCCCAGGTCGGCGTACACGTTGGTGCGCTTGCTCAGGCGGTGGTCGTAGCCGATGGCGAACTTCTTGCGATCGACCGCGTCGACGTCCGCATCCAGGCGACCATACGCCACTTTCAGGTTGCCACTACCCATCGGGGCCAGCGCGGCGATGCTGTAGAACTTGCTGTCCGTGTCGCCGCCCGCGAGGATGTTCGCCTTGGCGAAATAGCCCATCACCTTAGCCATGCCGAAGTCATAGTGCAGCGCGAAGTTGACCACGCCTTGACCGTCGGCAGCGCCGTCGGTGATCTTCTCGTAGCCCATCGCGGCATAGATCGGGCCTGCGCCGTACTCGACGTTGAAGCCGTTGTTGCGGCCGGCACCGGTGGTCTCGCTCAGGCCGACTGCGCCATTGAACGTCAGGCCACCCATCTTCGGCGACTTGTAGCCCACGGTGTTGGAGCTGCGAACGCCGCCGTTCGGGTTGGCCGGCGACAGGTAGCCCGCCCACATGTACGAACCGAGTTGACCCACGCCGTCCCAACCGAACGGATCGGACTTCACTGCGGGCCAGAACGCCGGGGTGTACTCACGGCCGAGGTAGAGGCTACCAGCGCTGGCGCTGGTCAGCTGGACATACGAGCGGCCGGCCCAGAACGGATTGGCGGCATTGCCGTCGTCAGCGGTGAAGCGATGCTCGATCTGGAACTGGGCCGACAAACCGCCGCCCAGATCTTCGTTGCCGCGGAAGCCGAGGCGGTTGCCGTTCGACTGCTGCAGAGTCCATGCCTTCGAGGCGCCCGCGGGGCCGCCATTGTTGCCGGCCGTGCCGCCATTGCTCTTGGCAACAGCCAAGTCAACCGAGCCGTAAATCGTCACCGACGACTGGGCCGTAGCGGCACCAGCAAAAGCGCCCAGAACTGCGAGAGCGAGCAGAGATTTTTTCATTGCAACTATCTCCTAGGTTGAACAAGAGGTCCCGATGCGTGAACCCTGCCAGAGGGCTGATCAGGCCAAACCCCCTCAGCGGAAGTTGGACGTATTGCACCAGACGCACTTGCGGGTTGCAAAGAAATGAGGCGAGAAGCAGGCCTTTATGTTGTCTGGGCACAACGAGCGCGCGAAAGCGCTGCCGCGGCGGTTACACCATCGACGGTGGTTCATGGAAGAGGTCACGACCGACGCTTGCGCTATCCTCATCACCCGCTTCTTGTGCCCCTGCGTTCATGTTCGATCAGTTGCTCATCGCCGCCGACAACGCCTTGCGAACCCTGGCCGGCGCAGGCCACGCGTCGAAGCCGAATCCGGCACGCGCGATTCCCGACGGCAGCGATGCGCTCGGCGAAGCGGAACGTCGTCACGCCAGCGGCTTGATGCGAGTCAATCACGTGGGAGAAATCTGCGCCCAGGCGCTGTACCAAGCCCAGGCGCTCAGCACGCGCGATCCGGTTCTTCGCAAACATTTCGAAAGTGCCGCCCGCGAAGAAACCGATCACCTGCTCTGGACTCAGGACCGTTTGCGCGAACTCGGCGCATCGCCCAGCGTGCTCAATCCGCTGTGGTATGCCGGCGCCTTCGGCATTGGTCTGCTGGCAGGTTGCGTCAGCGATGCTGTCAGCCTCGGGTTTGTCGTCGAGACGGAGCGCCAGGTCGAGCGGCACCTCGACAGCCACCTCAGCACCTTGCCGCCGACCGACCTGCGCTCGCAGGCCATCGTTCGGCAAATGAAGGACGACGAAGCGCGCCACGCGCTGAGCGCCGAGCAGGCGGGCGCCGCACCGTTGCCCGCCCCTGTGCGCTGGACGATGCGCGCCGCGGCCAAGGTCATGACGACTACTGCGTATTACGTCTGACGCCCGGTTGCGGCCACTCAGTCTGCCGCGACCTCGAACGAGGTCGTGATCTGCGCCGTCTTCGCCAGCATGATGCTCGCCGAGCAGTATTTCTCGTGCGACAGCTGCACGGCACGCGCCACGGCGGCTTCGGCGAGCGACTTGCCGGTGACGATGAAGTGCATGTGGATGCGCGTGAAGACCTTCGGATCGCTGCTGGCGCGCTCCGACGTCACCTTCACTTGGCAGCCCGTGACGTCATGCCGCCCGCGCTTGAGGATCAGCACCACGTCGTAGGCGGTGCAACCGGCCGTGCCCGCAAGCACCGTCTCCATCGGTCGCGGCGCGAGATTGCGCCCGCCGCCGTCGGGCGCGCCGTCCATCATCAGCACGTGGCCACTGCCGGTTTCGGCGACGAATCCCATTCCCGAGGCGGGAAGCCAATTGACGGTGCATTCCATGGTCAGATCCTGTGCAAACCGCACGAAAAGCGGGCGACTGTCGGGCGGCTGCGGATTGTGCCCGCCCCAAGCGCAAATTCGAGTCATTCGCCTAAGTGAAAGCCGACATAAATATTGCAGCGCAACAAAGGAGCGACTACACTGATTCCCATTGGCACTGCAAGCGCGTTCATCGAGACTCGACTCAGTACCAACCGATTGTCTCCTCCACCTCCTCCATTGGTGGATTCAGCCCAGGGCAGCAATGCCTTGGGCTTTTTTCTTGGGGCTTCGCTGCGCGCGGCGGCAGCAAGCCGTAACGGTATGATCCAGCGCCGCAAAAAGTGACCCAGGAGATCAATCCGATGGCCGGCCCCGCAGGTGGTGCCCAGAAGAGCCCTGATGCCGGCCAGCCGGCCAAGCCGTTGCCGATTTCCGCTTATTTGCAGAAGATCCTCACGGCACGGGTCTACGACGTCGCGCTCGAGACGGCCCTCGAGCCAGCTCGCAGCCTGTCCAAGCGCTTGTCGAACCAGGTGCTGCTCAAGCGTGAAGACAGCCAGCCGGTGTTCAGCTTCAAGCTGCGCGGCGCCTACAACAAGATGGCGCACCTGTCGCCCGAGCAGCTCGCACGCGGCGTGATCTGCGCGTCGGCGGGCAACCACGCGCAGGGCGTGGCGCTTGCCGCCAAGCGGCTCGGCTGCAAGGCGATGATCGTGATGCCGGTGACCACGCCGCGGCTCAAGGTCGACGCGGTGCGCTCGCTCGGCGGCGATGTCGTCCTGCATGGCGACAGCTACTCCGACGCCTATCAGCACGCGATCGAACTGGAGCGCGCGCACGGGCTGACCTTCGTGCATCCCTTCGACGATCCCGACGTGATCGCCGGCCAGGGCACGATCGCGATGGAGATCCTGCGCCAGCACCAGGGGCCGATCGACGCGGTGTTCGTTGCGGTCGGCGGGGGCGGGCTGATCTCCGGCGTGGCCGCCTACATCAAGGCCGTGCGGCCGGAGATCAAGGTCATCGGCGTGCAAACCACCGACTCCGATGCGATGGTGCGCTCGGTGAAGGCCGGCAAGCGCGTCCAGCTCAGCGATGTCGGTCTGTTCTCCGATGGCACCGCGGTCAAGATGGTCGGCGAGGAAACCTTTCGCCTGACACGTGCGCTGGTCGACGACTTCATCGTCGTCGACACCGATGCGGTATGCGCCGCCATCAAGGACGTGTTCCAGGACACGCGCAGCATCCTCGAGCCGGCCGGCGCCCTGGGCGTCGCGGGGGTCAAGCAGTACGTCGAGGAACACAAGGTCAAGGGTCAGACCTTCGTCGCGATCACCTGCGGCGCCAACATGAACTTCGACCGCCTGCGCTTCGTGGCCGAGCGGGCCGAGGTGGGCGAAGAGCGCGAGGCCTTGTTCGCGGTGACGATTCCCGAGGAGCGCGGCAGCTTCAAGCGCTTTTGCGAGCTGATCGGCCCGCGTTCCGTCACCGAGTTCAACTACCGCATCTCGGATGCCGCGCAAGCGCACGTATTCGTCGGCATCGCGACCTCGAACCGCGGCGAGTCGGACAAGATCGCGCGCAATTTCGAGCGCCACGGTTTCGCCACCATCGACCTCACGCACGACGAGCTCGCCAAGCAGCATGTGCGCCACATGGTCGGCGGGCGCAGCGAACTGGCGCACGACGAACGCCTGTACCGCTTCATCTTCCCGGAGCGGCCTGGCGCGCTGATGCGCTTTCTTTCGAGCATGCATCCCGGATGGAACATCAGCCTGTTCCACTACCGCAACCAGGGTGCCGACTACGGCCGCATCCTGGTCGGAATCCAGGTGCCCAAGGCGGACAAGAAGGCGTTTCGCGAATTCCTCGAATCGCTCGCCTACCCCTGCGAAGACGAGACGGACAACCCGGTCTATCGCCTGTTTCTGCGCTGAGCTGCGGCCTGCGCTCGAGTGCGCGCGCGGCGCGCGCGATGGCGCCCCGTTTGCATCGGGCCCTGAGCCGGCCCCACAATCGCGCTCCAACGCATGCGCCGTCAGGGCGCGCGCCCCAGAACAAACACTCCGGCTCCCATGTCAGTCAACCGTTCGCTGATCGCCCCGACCACCAACCCGACGCTCGAACAAGCGTTGCGGGACAAACTCAAGCGCCGCAGCGAAACCACCGGTGAACTGGGCGAACTCGAACCTTTGGCGATTCGTCTCGGCCTGATCCAGAACACGCTGAAGCCGCGCTTTCGCGCGCCGCAACTCGCGATGTTCGCGGCCGACCATGGCCTGGCGGTCGATGGCATCGGCGCGCCGGGGCGGCTGTCCACCTCGCGGCTGGTGCACAGCCTGCTGACTTCGCAACTGCCTGTCTCGGTGTTCGCGCGCATCCAGGGGCTGGAGCTGTCGGTGGTCGACTGCGGCGTGGCCGAAGCCGTGGCGCCGCATGCGCGGCTGCTGGCACGCAAGATCGCCCACGGCACACGCAACGCGCGCGTGACCTCGGCGATGTCGCTCGACCAGGCGCATGCGGCGATTCGCGCCGGCATGGAGATCGGCGACGCGCTGCCCGGCAACGTGGTGGCCTGCGCCGGCGTCGGCGTGGGCTCCAACGAAAGCGCCGGGCTGGTTCTGTCGCGCCTCACCGGCGCCAACGTGCGGGACCTCGTGTATGCCGGCCCGACGATGAAGGAGGACGATCTCGCTCACCTGCAGGTCGTGCTCTACGGCGCGCAGGGCCGGCACAAGGACGTGACCGACCCGGTCGAGGCGCTTGCCGCCTTCGG
>CAJPFZ010000137.1 GCA_905339355.1 Burkholderiaceae bacterium | reverse complement strand
CTTCGCATCGAGGCGCTCGAGAAGCTGCCCCCCGGCCAGGGCTTGCCGCTGGACGTGTTCCGCCTCGTCTCGCGCAAGGGCGAGCACCTGGTCGTGCAGGCAACGGCCGCGCGCATCGAGACCGACGACCGCCCGGCGTCGCTGTCTCTGTACTTCGACATCACGGCACGAGTCACCGCGGAAGCCGCGATGCGCCGATCGCAGTCGCTGCTCGCGCACCTGATCGACACCAGCCCGGAGCTGGTCACGCTGACCGAACTGGACAGCGGCCGCTACGAACTCGTCAATCGCAGCTTCGAACGTGTCACCGGCTACACGGCGGCCGAGGTCGTGGGCCGCACGGCCGCCGACATCGGCATCTGGCAGGACCCGCGCGACCGCGAAGCGCTGGTTGCCGCGCTGCGCGAGCAGGACGACGCGAAGGACATGCCCGCCACCATCCGCTGCAAGTCGGGCGAGCTGGTGTCGATGCGCATCTCCGCCGCGCGTTTCGAGATGGACGGCCGCGCCTACCTCGTGCTCAACGGCCGCGACGTGACCGAGGCCGAGCAGGCGCGGCTGGAGCACGACGCGATCCTGCAGAACGTGTCGATCGGCATCGCCTTCACGCGCCACGGCCGCTTCCAGCACACGAATCCGAGCTTCGACCGCATGTTCGGCTGGCAGCCCGGGCAGCTTGCCGGCCAGCCGACGACGACGATCTGGCCGCACCAGGACGACTACGACGCGATGCGCAGCGACGCAGCGCCGGTGCTCTCGCGCGGCCTGCCCTACGAGCTGGAGCGGCAGATGCTGCGTGCCGACGGCAGCCTGTTCTGGTGCCGCATGCGCGGCCAGGCGCTCGAAACCCGCGGCGACGCGGCACGCGGCACATCAGACTACTCGCCACGCGGCGGCACGATCTGGATCGCCGAAGACGTGACCGAGCGGCGCCAGGTCGACCAGGCGCTGGCGACCGCGCGCGATGCGGCCGAGGCGGCGAGCCGCGCCAAGAGCGCCTTCCTCGCCAACACCAGCCACGAGATCCGCACGCCGCTCAACGGCCTGCTCGGGCTGGCGCGGCTGGCGATGCAGGACGGGCTGGACGAGGCGCGGCGGCAGCAGTACCTCGGGCAGATCCTCGACAGCGCGCACAGCTTGTCGGCGATCATCTCGGACATTCTCGACCTGTCGAAGATCGAGGCCGGCAAGATCGCGCTCGAAACCCTGCCCTTCGAGCTGCGCGACACCATCGCGGCGGTTCACGATGCCTACCGGTCGATTGCCGCGGCCAAGGGCCTGGAACTGGTGCTTGCCATCGACCCGAGCGTGCCCCCCACCGTCACGGGCGACCCGTTGCGCGTGCGCCAGATCCTCACCAACTTCGTCACCAACGCGCTCAAGGTCACCGAGCGCGGCCGTGTCGAGATCCACGCCGCGGCGGCCAGCGAAGGCCGCGTGCGGCTGTCGGTCAGCGACACCGGCCCCGGCATCGACGCGGCGACGCAGCAGCGCCTGTTCACGCCGTTCATGCAGGCCGACGACTCGACCACGCGGCGCTATGGCGGCACCGGCCTCGGCCTGTCGATCTGCCGCGAGCTGGCGCGCTTGATGGCGGGCGACGTCGGCGTGCGCAGCAGCCCCGGTACCGGCAGCACCTTCTGGGCCGAGCTGCCGCTGCCACGTGCCGCGCGCATCGAGTCGGAGTACGGGGAACTCGACGTTCCCGTCGACGGCCTGCGCGGCGCGCAGGTGCTGATGGTCGAGGACAACCCCGTCAACATGATGATCGCGGTGGCGATGCTCGAGCAGTGGGGCGTGCAGGTGACACAGGCGATGGACGGCCAGATGGCCATCGAGGCGGTCGAGCACTTCTCGCGGGAAGGCCGCCTTTTCGACGCCGTGCTGATGGACGTGCAGATGCCGCGCATGAGCGGCCACGAGGCGGCGCGCGCTCTGCGCCAGCGCTACGACGCTCAAACCCTGCCGATCATCGCGCTGACCGCCGCGGCGCTCGTCTCTGAGCGCGAGCAGGCGCTGGCGAGCGGCATGAACGAGTTCCTCACCAAGCCGATCGACGCGCAGAAGCTGAAGGAAACGCTGGCGCACGCCGTCGCAGTGCGCCGGATCAAGCGCTGACTGCGTCCGTCCGGGTGCCGGCAAGGCGCTCGCGCGCCGCCGCGAAACCTTGCTGCAAGGCATCGAGCACGACGCGGATGCGCGCGGTGCCGCGCAGGTCCGCGTGCGTCAGCAGCCAGGCGTCGGTATCGAGTTCGGCCAGCCGCTCGCCGACCCGCCGCAACCCCGGCAGCGCATCCCCGACGCAGCAAGGCAGCACCGCCAGCCCGAGACCTTGCGCGCAGGCATGTGCCACCGCCATGAAGCTGCTGCAGCGCAGCGCCACGTCGGCGAGCGGCAGCTGGCGCGCGAGCCAGGCGAGCGAGCGATGCTGGCTCAGGCTCTCGTCGACCGCCACCCAGGGCGCATGGCGCCACGCCGGCCAGTCGTGGCGCACGCCGCGCCACTGCTGCACGGCGCGCGCTTCGCCATAGACCGCATAGGCGATGACGCCGATGCGCCGCCCGAGCAGGTGGCCGGGCGGTTGCGACGACGGGCGGATCGCAATGTCGGCGTCGCGCCGGGACAGGTTCTGCAGCTCGTTGGTGACGTGCAGCTGCAGGCTGATCTCGGGACAGCCGGCGCGCAGCGGACCGAGCATCGCCGGCAGCACCGTCTGCGCGAGCGTATCGGTGGTGGTGATGCGCACCAGACCGCTCGGCCGCAGGTCGCGACCCGCCACCTGACGCAACGCTTCTGACGCGGTGTCCTCCACCTGCGCGCCGGCACGCGCCAGCGCCTCGCCCTCGGACGTCGGTGCATAGCGGCCGCCGCCGCGCTCGAACAGGCGCACGCCGAGCCGCGACTCCATCGCCTCCAGGCGCCTGAAGACGGTGGCGTGGTTGACGCCGAGGCGCCGCGCCGCGCCGGCGAGCGTGCCGGCTTCCGCAATCGCGCTGGCGAAGCGCAGGTCGTTGAGGTCGCCGAGCAGATTCGTTTGCATGGTTGCAAGCCGCGTTGACCAAGATCGCGGATTGTCTTGCATCGGCGCAATCACTAGATTTCGAGCCATCGCATCACCGTGGAACTCGCACCATGCCCACCCCCACCCCCACCGACACCGACATCTCCCCGGCGCCCCGCGCCGCGTTGACGCTCGTGAGCCACGCACTGTGCCCCTACGTGCAGCGCGCCGCCATCGCGCTGGCCGAGAAGCAGCTGCCCTTCGAGCGCATCGCTATTGACTTGGCGCACAAGCCGATGTGGTTCGTCGCGATCTCCCCGCTCGGCAAGGTGCCGCTGCTGCGAGTGCGCCACGCCGGCGGCGAGGCGGTGCTGTTCGAGTCCGCGGCGATCTGCGAGTACCTGGAAGACACCACGCCGCACCCTCTGCACCCGGCCGACCCGCTGCAGCGTGCGCGCCACCGCGCCTGGATGGAGTTCGGCTCGAACGTGCTGAACCTCATCGCCGCCTTCTACAACGCGCCCGACGAGGCCGCGCTGCTGCGCCAGCGCGACCTGCTGCGCGAGCGCTTCGAGACGCTGGAGCAGGAGTTGTCGGGCCGCACCGGCGCCTATTTCGCAGGCGAGTCGTTCAGCCTCGTCGATGCGGTGTTCGGCCCGGTGTTCCGCTACTTCGACCGATTCGAGGCAATCGCGGACTTCGGCTTCTTCGACGGGCTGCCGCATGTGATCGCATGGCGCGCCGCGCTGGCGCAGCGGCCTTCGGTGCGCGATGCGGCGGCGCCCGATTACCCGCAGCGGCTGGACCGCTTCTTGCGGGAGCGCGGCTCGGCGCTCGCGCGGCGCATGGCTCCCGCCTGAATCACGTCGACAACGGCAGATCGCGCAGACGCTTGCCGGTCAGCACGAACAGCGCGTTGGCGAGCGCCGGTGCCACGGGCGGCGTGCCCGGCTCGCCGACACCGCCCGGCGCGCGCGTGCTCTTCACCAGGTGCGTTTCGATGGCCGGCGTTTCGGCCATCGTGAGCATCGGGTGATTGGGGAAGTTGCTCTGCTGTACCGCGCCGCCCTCGATGTCGATGCGCCCGTAGAGCGCGGCCGTGAGGCCGAAGATCACCGCGCCCTCCATCTGCTGCGCGACGATTCCCGGGTTGACCACGATGCCAATGTCGGCGGCGCAGACCACCCGATGCACTTTCGGCCGACCGTCCACCAGCGAGGCCTCGACCACCTCGGCGACGATGCTGCCGAAGCTCTCGTGCAACGCCACGCCGCGCGCGCGGCCGGCGGGCAGCGCGCGGCCCCAACCGGCCTTGTCGGCCGCGAGCCTGAGCACCGCCGCATGTCGCGGCATGTGCTTCAGCAGCGCGAGCCGGAAGGCGAGCGGGTCGCGGCCGGTCTCGTGCGCGAGCTCGTCGATGAAGCTCTCGGCGAAGAATGCGTTGTGCGAGTGGCCGACCGAGCGCCAGAAGCCGACCGGCACGCCGCTTCTCGTCGCGACGTGCGCGATGCGCTGGTGCGCAACCGCGTAGGGCAGGTCGAACAGGCCGTCGCTGACGCTCTTGTCCGGGCCGTCGACCGGCCCCGCGAGATGCGGCAGCGTGCGCTCCATCCAGCGCGGCGCGATCGCGTCGCCGGCGCTGGTGATCGCGATGCCCGTCACCTCGCCCTGCGCGTCGACGGCGGCGCGCATCAGCGCCACGCCGGCGGGGCGATAGAAGTCGTGCGTGAGGTCTTCTTCGCGGGGCCACACGAGCTGCACCGGGCGCCCGCCGGTTTCGATCGCGATGCGCACGGCCTGCCCGACGAAGTCGACGTCGAGCCGCCGGCCGAAGCCGCCGCCGAGGTAGGTCACGTGGACCGTCACCGCATCCTCGGGCACACCCGCCACGCGCGCGGCGAGCGAGCGTGCGAGCCCGGGCACCTGGGTCGGCACCCACAGCGTCACCTGGCCGTCCTTGACCTGCGCGGTGCAGTTGATCGGCTCCATCGCCGCATGCGCGAGGTAGGGCGCGCGGTACACCGCCTCGATGCGGCGCGCCGCACCGCTCATCGCCTGCGCGGCGTCGCCGCGGCGGTGGAAGACGAAGCCGGCGCCGGCGCCGTCGGCCTCGCGCGCGGCCTGTTCGAGGCTGCGCATGATGGCGGCGCTGTCGGGCACGCCGGCCGGTGGGGCGCGCCACTCGATCTCCAGCGCCTGGGCGGCCTGCTTGGCGTGCCAGGTGCTGCGCGCGACCACCGCCACGCCGGCCGTCGAGCCTGCGTAGGGGCCGAGCCGCACCACACGCACGACGCCCGGCAGCTTCATCGCGGCGTCGGCGTCGAGCCGGCCGATCGCACCGCCAAGCACCGGGCAGTGGCGCACCACCGCATAGAGTTGCCCGGGCTGACGCACGTCGATGCCGAAACGCGCGCTCCCGTCGGTCTTGGCGGTGAGGTCGGTGCGCGGCGCCGGCCTGCCGATCAGCGTCCAGCGCGCCGGATCCTTGAGCCCGACCGTGCCGGGCGGCGTGGCCGCCGCCATCTTCGCGAGTTCGCCATAGTGCGCCCTCGGGCCGGACGAGTGGCTGACCACGCCATCCTTGACTTCGAGTTCGGCGAGCGGCAGCCGCCACGTCAGCGAGGCGGCGCCCAGCAGCCGCGCGCGGGCGGTGGCTGCCGCCCAGCGCAGCACCTCCCACGCATCGCTGATGCTCGACGAGCCGCCGGTCAGGTTGATGCCCAGCTCGCGCGCAAGCTTGCCCACCACCCATTGCGTGCTCTTGACCTCCGGCGTTTCGGCGCCGGGCTCGCGCTCGTCCGGATGAGACCACGGCAGGCCTTCGACGAAGGTCGCCACGTTGCCGTACAGCGTGTCGTGGCCCGCGGGAATGAGTCTGACCTTGGCGAGCGGCACATCCAGCTCTTCGGCCACCAGCATCGCTAGCGCCGTGTGCACGCCCTGACCCATCTCGCTGCGGTTCATTGCCAGCAGCACCATGCCGTCGGCGGCGATCTTGATCCAGCCGTTGAGGCCGACCTCGCCCTCCACCGGCGGAAGCGTGTCCACCCCGCCAAGCCGGCTGCGCGGCGGCAACAGGCTCCAGCCGACGATCAGCGCGCCGGCGCCACCGAGGCCGCTGAGCAGCAGCGAGCGCCGCTTCACGCGGCCCCCGTGGCGCCGCGCGGTGGGTCGGGCGGCGCGGGCGGCAGCTTGCGCGGCGCGCCGCGCTGCTCACGCGCGGCCGTCTTGATGGCGTCGCGGATGCGCGGGGTGGTGCCGCAGCGGCAGATGTTGGTGATCGCGGCGTCGATGTCGGCGTCGCTCGGCTCGCGGTTGCGGTCCAGCAGCGCCGCAGCGGCCATCAGCATGCCGCTTTGGCAGTAGCCGCATTGCGGCACCTGGTGCGCGAGCCAGGCGCGCTGCAGCGCGTGCGGCCGCTCCGGGGTGCCCAGCGCCTCGATGGTCGTCACCGCCTTGCCGGCCACTGCCGCCAGCGGCGTGACGCACGAGCGCACCGCCTGGCCGTCGACATGCACCGTGCAGGCGCCGCAGGCCGCGACGCCGCAGCCGAACTTGGTGCCGGTCAGGTCGAGCACGTCGCGGATGACCCACAGCAAGGGCATCTGCGGGTCGACGGCGGCATCGGGCAGCGTGTGCACCCGCCCGTTGATCGAGAGGTCCATTCGAAGGATTCTGCTGCAGCTCGATGGCGCCTCGGCCGGCCGCTGTGGCGCAGACGAAACGACCGGGGCCTGGCGCGCTCGATTTCCTGCGGGTTTGTACCGAGGGTTGAGCGCTCTTGTCACAGAATCCCTGGATCGCGCGCCGCGGCGGCGCAGCGGCCCGTGCATCGGCCCTGCGTTCGCCCGGCATCCCTGACGTTCGACCCGGAGTGCCCCCCATGCTGTTCCGATCCACGACGCTGCTCGCGGCCGCTGCCGCCGGCTTGTGTTTCTCGACCGCCGCGCAGGCGCAGGACATCACGCTGTACGGCCTGCTCGACATGTCGGCCGGCAGCTTCCAGGCCCCCGGGGCAGACCGCGTGTGGCGCGCCGACAGCGGCGGGATGACCACCAGCTTCATCGGTTTCAAGGGTACCGAGGACCTGGGCGGCGGCCTCAAGGCGAAGTTCGTCATCAACCATTTCCTGCGCGCCGACGAAGGGTCGGCCGGCCGCTTCAACGGCGACGCGTTCTGGGCGCGCGACGCCTACGTCGGCTTGTCGGGCGCCTTCGGAACCAGCACGCTCGGCCGCAACACGACGCCGCTGTTCGTCTCCACGCTGCTGTTCAACGCCTTCGGCGATTCGTTCGCCTTCTCGCCGAGCATCCGCCAGCTGTTCACGCCCTCGCTGCTGCCGTTCTTCGGCGACACCGGCTGGAACAACTCGCTCGCCTACGCGAGTGCGCCCAACGGCGATTGGAGCTGGAACCTCATCGGCAACCTCGGGGAAGGCGCTGCCGGGGCGCAAGGCAAGAACCTCGGCGCCAACCTGCTGTACTTCAACGGGCCGCTGGCCGCGAGTGCCGCATGGCAGATCGTGAAGAACGGTGCCTTCGGCACGCCGCCGGACTTCATCGGCCAGCGCACCTGGCAGCTCGGCGTGTCGTACGACCTCACCGTGGCCAAGCTGTTCGGCCAGTACACGCATGTCAAGACCAGCGCCGCGGCCGACACCAAGACGGCACTGTGGAGCGTGGGCGCCGCGGTGCCGCTGGGCGGCGGCAAGCTGCTGGCGCAGTTCGGCCATTCACGCGCGAAGGTCGCCGGCAGCGAGCCGACGCACAAGACGCTGAGCATCGGCTACGACCTCGACCTGTCCAAGCGCACGGACGTCTATGCGGTGTTCATGAACGAGAAGGTGAGCGGGCTGAGCGGCGCCAACACGCTTGCGGCGGGAGTGCGGACGAGGTTCTGAGCCGGCCGCAGGCCGGCTCAGAACCTGCGTCCAACATTTGTTTAGTGCACCGCTCCCGCTCAGGAGCACGCGCGCCTTTCAATCCAGCGTCACTTCGGTGCGCACGGCGCCCGCCCGGTCGGCGCGTGCGCTCAGTGCGAGGCGCGTGCCGCGCGGTGCACGCACCACCCACTCGGTGAAGGCGCGGTCGGCGGTGATTTCGCGCGCGGGCAGGAAGGCCTGCAGCGTGCTCTTGACGCCGTGCCCTTCGAGCTGCGGGCCTTCGACCCGCGTCTTGCCGCTGACCAGCGACACCTCGGGCCGGCCCTCCGGCAGGTGGATCTCGAAAATCACCCCGCGCACCGTCTTGCGCTGCAGCGCGCGCTTGCTGATGTAGGCCGGCAAGTAGCCGCTGTTGGCGACTGCCAGCCGCACGCGCCACGTGTCGGTGCCGAGCGCACGCACCTCGGCACGCAGCAGCTCCAGCTTCGGCAGGCTCAACGCGATCTGGTTCATCCACGCCGGGAAAGGCTTCACCTCGCGTTCGCGCAAGGCGGGCGGCGGGTTGCGCCAGAAGTTCATCTTGTCCCAGCCGCCGATCTCCACCGCGCCCAGCTGCGGGTGGTGGAAGGGCTTCCAGTCGACGTGCGCAGCGCCCTCGCAGTGCTGGTCGCTCCACTGCAGCAGCTTCAGGTCGTCCTCGACCGGGTGGTCGCGGTACCAGTCGATCCACTTGTAGCCGTTGATGCCCGCCTCCTTCTGGGGCGACCACAGCTCCACCACCCAGAACAGCGCGCCCAGGTGCTCATAGACCCAGTCCTGCGTGCCGGTGATGATCTCCTTGGGGTGGTAGCGGAAGTCGTGCCAGATGCTGATCGCCGGGTAGCCGGTGAGCTTGGCGCCGATGTCGCTGAAGCGCCGGTACGTCCACAGATCCTCGGGGATCATGTCGTCATCGCTTTGCGTGCCCATCGGCCGCAGGATCACGCCGCTGTGCGTGTGGTAGCTGATCGCCGCGCCGATGTTCGGATGCTTGACGATGAAGTCGATCATCGCGCGCACCTCCGGCTCGCTCGCCGGGTAGGGCCCGGCGCCGACCTGCTCGAACTCCTGGCGCCAGCCGGTGGGGAAGTTGCGGTTGAGGTCCAGCCCCTCGACGTCCTTGTTGACGTTGACGGTGAGGCCGTCGTACTGCGTCAGCGTGCCTTCGGGCATCAGCCGGTAGTACTCGCCGCCGAACTCGCCCGGCTGGCGCGCGACCATCAGCCGCGGATCGGCCTCGCACTTCTTGTAGGCGCCATGCGGGTCGGGAATGCGCATGAAGAGGATGCGCCCGTCGCCGTCGATGTCTTCCATCGTGAGGCCCTCGACCGGATCCTCTTCGAACGGATAGCGGCGCGTCGACGAGCGGATGTGCCGCGGCCGCTCCGCCAGCGCGAGCTCGGCGCCGTCGGGGTTCAGGCGGGGGCAGATGTAGATCGCCCGCGTGTCGAGCAGGTGCGTGATCGTCGGGTCGACGCCGTAGCTCGTGACGAGCTGGTGCAGGTAGTACAGGCAGGCGGTGCTTGCCGTCAGTTCGGCCGCGTGGATGTTGCCGTCGGTCCAGAACGCCGGCTTGTCGGTGTCAGGACCGGTGGCGGTGTTGGTGACCACCGCGAGCCAGATGTCGCGCCCTTCGTGGCTCTTGCCGATCGACTGCACCGACACCAGTGACGGATGGGCGTCGGCATAGTCGAACAGCACGCGCGACAGCGCGTCGTGTTTGTAGAAGGTGTCGAAGCGGGGCGTGGGCGTGGCGGCGAGCGTCATGGGCGAATGCGTGTGGATTGGCACCGCGGCAGGCTTCGTGGGCCGCCGCAACGAGCCGCAAGTGTCGCAGCGCCGCGGCGGCTGCGCGCCCTCGATAACGATGAGAGGCCGCCGCGGTTCGCACGGCCCCGCGAGCTGGCCGGCGCGCCGGGCCTCAAGCCAAAGGTGCGCCGCCGGCGAACACCTTCAGCTCGCCCGGTGCGAAGTCGATCCACTCTTCGTCGCGCGTGAGCGGCTCGGTGACGACGATCGACACCCGGTCCGACGGCGTGGTCAGCTCGGCGAAGTTGACGCTGATGTCGTCGTCTTGCAGCCGCGCCTGCCGAAACGGATGCTGGCGCACGAGGTAGCACAGGCGCGTGGAGCAGTGCGCCCACAGCGCCTCGCCGTTGCTGAGCATGAAGTTGAAGGTGCCGTGCGCGGCGACCGGCGGCACCAGCTCGCGCAGCGTCGTCGTCAGCTCCTCGATCGACGGCACGCTCGCGTGCGCCTTCGCGAGCTCCTGCATCAGCCAGCAGAAGGCGAGTTCGCTGTCGGTGCTGCCCACCGGGCGGAACGAGGCGTGCAGCCGCGGCGCGAAATGCTTCAGGTCGCCGTTGTGCGCAAACACCCAGTAGCGCCCCCACAGCTCGCGCTGGAACGGGTGAGTGTTCTCCAGGGCCACGCGTCCCTGCGTGGCCTTGCGGATGTGGGCGATGATGTTGTCGCTGCGGATCGGGTAGCGCCGCACCATGTCGGCCACCGGCGAGTGGCGCGCGCTTTGCGCATCGACGAACAGCCGCGCACCGGCACCCTCGAAGAAGGCGATGCCGAAGCCGTCCTTGTGCTCCTCGGCGCGGGTGCAGAAGCCGGTGAAGCTGAAGACGATGTCGGTCGGGGTGTTGCCGTTCATGCCGAGCAGTTGACACATCGCGAACTTCTCCGTCGTGTCGTCGTCCCGGCTGCTGCGCCTACTCGGTGAACAGCCGCAGGATGCCCTTGAACGAAATCAGGTGACCCGGGTTGCTGGTCTCGTTGAGCACGCCGCTCATGCGGCGCAGCAGCCGCTCGCTCTTCTTCGCGCGCCAGATCAGCAGGTCGGCGAGCCAGGGATGGCGGTTGACCTTGTTGGCACGCGCATACAGATCGAAGCGCGGCTTGAGCGCCAGCAGGCCGGCTTCGTATTGCGCGCGCACCTGCGCCTCGCTCAGGCCCGCGCCGCGGCCGCCGAGCACCGCCTCGGCCGCCAGGATGCCGGTCTCCAGCGCCTTGCCGATGCCTTCGCCGCTGAACGAATAGGTGCTGCCGGCGGCCTCGCCAGTGACGATCAGGCCCGGGCGCGAAAAGCGCGCCCCTTCGAGCGTGCAGCGCAACGGCGCGCCCTTGAGCGGGCTGATCCACTCGCCGCCCTCGATCAGTTCGCGGGCCGGGGCATACACGCGCGTGAAATCGTCGAACACCTGGCGCAGGTTGATCTCTTTCTTGGTCAGCTTGCCGTCCCGGTGTTCGTCATGGCTGTCGGCGATGCCCACGCCGACGTTGAACACGCCGTCGCGGCACGGGAAGATCCAGCCGTAGCCGGGGCTCAGCGCGCGGTGCCAGACGATCTCGAGCTTGTCGATGCGGCCGACCATCGCCGGATTCTTCACGTAGCCGCGCAGCGCGACGCCGCTCGGCGTGTGGCGCTGCGACATGCCGGCGGCCATCAGCGCCTGCGGCACCGCGCCGGTGGCGATCAGGACCCAGTCGGCTCGCAGCTCGTGTGTCGCTTCGCCCGCGGTCAGCTTCGCGCCGACGACGCGGCCGCCTTCTTCGATGGGCGCGGCGAAGCGCACCGGCGCGAACATGCGCGCCGCGGCCGTCACCGCGGCGCGGCACAGCACCAGGTCGAGTTCCTTGCGCGGCAGCACGGCCAGCGTTCCGGGCACGTCGATCTGCCCCCCGCGCGGGCCGATGCAGCGCACGTGGCCTGCCGGTTGCGCCAGCGTCATCACCTCGTCGAGCACGCCGAGCTTGCGCAGCGCGTTGTGCGAATCGGGGATCAGGCCGTCACCGCAGACCTTGTCGCGCGGGAACGGATGCTGGTCGACCAGCACCACGTCAACCCCTTGGCGCGCGAGCGTGATCGCGGCCGCGCAGCCGGCCGGACCGGCGCCGACGATCAGCACCTCGCAGCGCGCCGGCAGCGTGTCGGGTGGGGCGTTCAGGCGGGCGGCGGCGGGAGCGTCGGCAATCATGGCGGGAGAGGTTGCAGAGAAACCCGGCAAGGATAGCGCCCCGCGAAAGGGCGGCGCCTGCTTCCCGACCCGCCGAGGCAGCGCACCCGGTGGATCGACGGAACGCGCAATGCGACGCACTACAATGCATTGCGTTGCATTGCATTCCGATAAAGGAGCCAGCCATGCCGGCCGAGCCGAAGGATTCTCAGGTCAGCGTTCGCCTTCCCAGCGATCTGAAGGAGCGAATGGAAACCTACGCCGAACTCACCGGGCGCACGAAGAGCCATGTCGCCATGGAGGCGCTGAGCGAGTACCTGGCCTGGCGGGTGCCGCAGATCGAGGATCTCAAGCAGGCGATCGCCGCGGCGGACCGAGGCGAGTTCGCGACTGATGCGGAAGTCGAAGCCACGATGTCGAGGTTCGCGCCCACCCCATCCGCCACGAGTCGTTCCCGGAAAGGGCCCACCAAGGCGACGGAGCGGACCCAGCCCGCGCGCGGCCGCGCATCGAAGCGCCCGTGAAGCTGCTTTGGACGCGGCGCGCACTGGCCGATCTCGCGCGCATCGCCGAACACATCGCCGCAGACAACCCGGCTGCAGCAGCAGATTTCGTGGCGGACGTGCGCGCCAAGGTGATGCACCTGCAACGCTTCCCCCTGCTGGGCCGGATCGGCAGCGTCCAGGACACACGTGAACTGGTGGTGCACAGGAACTACCTGATCACCTATCGGCTTCGCGCCGACGAAGTGCAGCTGCTGCAGGTCTGGCACGTCGCCCAGCGACGCTGACGCCTGTCAACGCGGCCGCCAGCCCCCCTTCAACGCATCGCGCTCGCTCTGCGCGTCCAGCGGGCTGCCCTTGATCTGCTCCTCGATCACCTTCAGCACCGCCGGCGGGACCGGCGACGAGGCCGTGCGCAGGTTGTCGCCTGCAGCGGGCCGAGCGTCCTGCGACAGCACCCGCAGCTGCCATTCATCGCCCTGCCGGCAGGCGAGACCGCCGGTGCCGCTCGCCATCACGAAGCTGCGGCAGTACGCGTCGGCGCGCGACACGAAGCTCAGACCCAGCTTCACCGGCGCGTCGCTCGGCTGGGTGCTTGCGAGCTGGGTCGACAAAGCCTGCGCGAGCTGGCCGCGCGCCACGAGCTGCCCGCCTGCGCTGACGATGTCCTCGGTGGCGCCCGCGAGCCAGGCGCTGCGCCCGGCCAGGACGCCGAGCACGAGGCAGGCCGCCATCCCGCCCCAGTGCTTCCACGTCCAGGCGCTCGCCGCGGGCGCGGCGGCAGCCGAGGCGGCGCGGCGGCTTTCGCGGGCGGCCGCGAGTTCCAGCACACGCGCCTTGGCGGGCGGGCGCGCCGCCTCAGTCAAGCGCTCGGGCACGGCCTCCTCCATCACGGGCGCGTAGGCGGCGCCGAGCAGCTTGCGCAGCGAGCGCTGTTGCTCGACCCGCTGCGCGAGCGCTGGATCGGCGGCGATCGCCGCTTCGACTTCGGCGCGTGTCTTGTCGTCCAGCTCGTCGTCGACGTAGGCGAACAGGGTCTCGTCGGAAATGATGGGTTTCATGTCGCTGCCTTTTGCGCGCCGGAAAGAATCGCCTGCAAGGTGTCGCGTGCCCGAGCCAGCCGGCTCGTGAGGGTGCCGATCGGAATGCCCAGCACCTCGGCCGCCTCCTTGTACGGCAGCCCTTCGACCAGCACCAGCCCGACCACCATGCGCTGGTCGTCGTTCAACTGCGCCATCGCCTTGTGCACGTCCATGCGCTCGTGCTGGCGATCGGCGGGCCAGTCGCCCACCGCCTGGCCGACGTTCTCGCCCATCTCTTCGGGCAGAAAGATCGCGTCGCGACGTACACGCGATCGCACTTCGTCGATCCAGGCGTTCTTCATGATCATGAACATCCAGCTGTCGAGTCGGGTCCCGGGCTGCCATTGGTCCAGGCGCAGCAGCGCGCGCTCGACCGCCAGTTGCACCAGGTCGTCGGCATCCTCGCGGTGACGGGTGATCGTGCGCGCGAAGCGCCGCAGCCGCGGCAGCAAGGCTGCCACGGCCTGGTGTCTTTCGTCGCGTGAATCACTCATGCCTTGGGACACTCAACGTGTGGAGCGCGGATTTTCTTCCATGCCTGGATCGTTGGAGGGGCAACTACCATCGCGTTTGCCCATGCCGTCACTCTTTCGACGACTTCGAACCCGCGGTCCGCGGCTTGCCGCGGCGGCGCTGATCGCCGCCGCGCCGCTGGCGCAGGCGCAGCTG
>CAJPFZ010000136.1 GCA_905339355.1 Burkholderiaceae bacterium | reverse complement strand
CATCCACGCCGTGCTGCGCCGCCGGCCATCGCTCGAAGCGCCGGGCGCACCGGCCAAGGAGGCGATGACGGTCACCTTCGGCCCGTTCGAGTTCGACCTCGCGCTGCGCCGCCTGTCCAAGGAAGGCGAGCAGATCGCGCTCACCACCGGCGAGTTCTCGATGCTCAAGGCCCTGGTGCGCCACCCGCGCCAGCCGCTGTCGCGCGACAAGCTGGCGCAGCTCGCGCGCGGCCGCGAATTCGAGCCTTTCGACCGCAGCCTGGACGTGCAGATCTCGCGGCTGCGCAAGATGATCGAGCCCGATCCGGCGCAGCCGCGGTACATCCAGACGGTGTGGGGCGTAGGGTACGTCTTCGTTCCGGATGGGACGGCGTGATCTGATGCGCACCTTGAACGGCCCCGGTCTGCGGGGCCGTTTGTTTTCAAATCGAGTCTTCCCCAGGCGACCAACCCCGGTCTGATAGATTCGCCGGGCCTCTCTTCACTGCCCGCCGCCCCCGCATCCCCGCTTCATGGCCAAGAAACACGTCGCGCTGAGCCTGTTCTGGCGCACCTTCTTCCTCTTGGCCATCCTGCTTGCCGGCGGCGTGTTCGCCTGGACGCAAACGTTCCGCGCGATGGAGTTCGAGCCGCGCGCGGTGCAGGCGGCGCAGCAGATCGCGAGCCTGGTGAACCTGTCGCGCGCAGCACTCGGCAGCACCGACGGCATCCAGCGCGTCACGCTCATCAAGAGCATGCAGAACCAGGAGGCGATGAAGCTGCAGCCGCGCGAGCCGAACGACAAGTGGGAGCCCTACGAGGTCGACCGCTTCACGCGCGCCATCGGCCAGGAGCTGCGCTCGCGGCTCGGGCCCGACACGCTGGTCGCGAGCGAGGTCAACGACGCGCCAGGCCTGTGGGTCGGCTTCTCGTTCGACAAGGATCCGTACTGGCTGCAGGCCGACCCGACGCGCATGCAGCCGATCACCTGGACCACGCTGGTGGTGTGGGGCGGCATCGCCCTCATCGCCACCGTGCTCGGCTCGGTGGCGATCGCCCGCCTGATCAACCAGCCGCTGCGCGACCTGTCGTTCGCCGCAAGCCGCATCCGAGAGGGGGAATTCGATTCGCGCCTGGACGAGAACACGCTCACCAGCGAGATCCGCCAGGTCAACATGGGCTTCAACCGCATGGCGCGCGAACTCGCCAAGGTCGAGGAAGACCGCGCCGTGATGCTGGCCGGCATCTCGCACGACCTGCGCACGCCCCTCGCGCGCCTGCGGCTGGAGGCCGAGATGAGCGTTCACGATGAAGAGGCCAAGCGCAACATGGCGCTCGACATCGACCAGCTCGACGCGATCATCGACAAGTTCATGGACTACGCGCGGCCCGGCGAGGTCAAGCTGGTGCCGGTCCACCTGTCGAGCCTGGTGGACCGCGAGATGGCCGCGTTCCGCGACCCGAGCCAGATCCGCATCACCTCGCGGGTGGCGATCGACACCAAGGTGATGGCCGACGACACCGAGCTCGGCCGCGTGCTGCAGAACCTGTTCGAGAACGCGCGGCGCTACGGCCGCTCCACCGACACCGGCATCGCTCGCGTGACGGTGAGCTACGCGCGCACCGGGCCGTGGGTGATTCTCAGCGTGCGCGACCACGGGCCCGGCGTGGACCCGAAGAAGATCTCGCAGCTGACCACGCCGTTCTTCCGCGGCGATGCGGCGCGCACCGCCGCCACCGGCGCGGGCCTCGGCCTCGCGATCGTCGAGAAGGCGGTGCAGCGCATGGGCGGCACCTTCGAGATCGCCAATGCAGCCGAGGGCGGCCTGATCGCGCATGTGCGGCTGAAGAAGGCGCCGTGAGCAGGGCTGCATGTCGCGTTGGGGCAAGCGGGGCCTGAGGGCGGGTCGGTCGGACGGGCTTCGCCGCCGGCGGTGTTAGCGTCGGCGCCATGAGCGAGCCCGCCGCGAACCGCATCGCCGCTGCCACCGGGATCTCCCGCGGATGGCTGTGGGCCGCGTACTTCGCCCTCTGGGCAGTGTTCGGGCTGCTGCTGGCGCTGGCCGAACTGCAGCATTACCTGCGGCGCGGTGCGCCACACCCGTGGGAGCCGTTCCTGTGGGAGCTGTCGAGCGCGCTCACGTCGTCGCTGCTGCTGATCGGCATCTTCGGCTGGCACGAACGGCTGCTCGCGGCCACGCGGTCCACCACGCTGCGGCTGGGCGGTCATCTGCTTGGGCTCGCGGCCTACGTGCTGCTGCATGCTGCGGGCATGTACGGAGTGCGCGCACTGGTGTATGCAGGCACCGGCGTCGACTACCAGCCGGGCAGCGTCGTTCAGGTGCTGGCCTACGAGGGCGCGAAGGACGCCGTCTACTACACGCTGTTCGTGATGCTGTGCCAGGCGCTGCTGGTCTTTCTGCGCGAGCAGCAGCGGCGCAGCGAATGGCACCGGCTCAACGCCGAACTCACGCAGGCGCGGCTCGCGCGGCTCGCGCAGCAGATCCAGCCGCACTTCCTGTTCAATACGCTGAACCTGGTGTCGTCGGTGATGTACGAGGACGTGTCCCGCGCCGACCGCATCCTGTCCGAGCTGGCCGACTTGCTGCGGCGCACTCTGGAAGCTGGCCAAACGACGACCCACAGCGTGGCAGCCGAGCTCGCGCTGGCCGAGCCCTTCTTGTCGATCATGCGGCAGCGCTTCGAGGACCGCCTGAATGTCAGCATTGAGGCGAGCGACGCGGCGCGCCACTGCGAGGTGCCGAGTCTGCTGCTGATCGCGCCGCTGGAGAACGCGGTCAAGCATGGCGTCGCCTGCAACGCAGCGCCGACCCACTTGCGCGTGAGCGCGACCGCCGAGCGCGGCATGCTCGAACTGGTCGTGGCCGACAGCGCCGGGCGGCTTGAGGGCGGCGAGCGGCCGGGCGGCATCGGTCTCGCCAATACCCGCGCCCGGCTCGCCGCGCTCTATGGCGAGGCGGCGGGCGTCACGCTCGCGCGCGAGGGCGGCGCCACGGTGCTGCGCATCTGGCTGCCAGCCAGGGCGGCCGCATGAAGCTGCTGATCGTCGACGACGAGCCGCCGGCGCGCGCCAAGCTGCGCCGCTTTCTGGTGGACATGCCGGGCGTCGAACTCATCGGCGAAGCGGGCGACGGCGCCTCCGCGCTGGTGGCCGTCACGGCGCGGGCGGTGGACGCCGTGCTGCTCGACATCCAGATGCCCGGCATGACGGGCCTCGAAGTCGCCGCCGCGCTGCCGCCAGCGGTGCTGGTCGCGTTCACCACGGCTTACGACGAGTTCGCAGTCCGCGCCTTCGAGTTGAACGCGGTCGACTACCTGCTCAAGCCCTTCACCCGGGAGCGCCTGCAGGCCTGCGTCGCGCGGCTGAAGGAACGGCTCACCGTGCCTGCGCGCGCGCAACAGCGCCAGGGGCTGCTGGCCGCGCTGCACAGCCTGCAGCCGATGCCGGGCCACTGGATGGTGTCGCACCGCGGCGCCCTGCACCGCGTGCCGTTGGCCGAAGTCGAAACGGCCGAGGCGGCCGACAACTACGTGGAGCTGCACACGGCATCTGCGAGCTGGCTCGACCGCACGACGCTCGGCGCGTTTCTCGCGCACCCCGCGGCCAGCGGCTTCGTGCGGGTGCACCGCTCGGCGGCGGTGAACGTGATGCACATCGCGCGGGTCGCGCCGCTGGCCAAGGGCGACGCCGAGCTCACGACCGTCGGCGGCCGCACGGTGCGCGTGTCGCGCCGCTATCGCGATGCGCTGCTCGCGAGCGCGGCGCGGCTGACTGCGCCGCGCTGATCTCCCGCTCGTCCCACGCCGAGCCCGGTGTGTCCCGGCAGGCTCGCTTCGGCGTGGCCGGCACCGCACGATGGCGCATCGACTCATTTTGCTTCGCCCCGCCATGCCGATCGACAACCCTGCCCGCCGCCACGACCTCGACTGGGTCCGCATCGCCGCCTTCGGGCTTCTGATCCTCTACCACGTCGGCATGTACTACGTCAGCTGGGACTGGCACGTGAAGTCGCCGGCCGCGTCAAGCGCGATCGAGCCGCTGATGATGCTCAGCTCGCCGTGGCGGCTCGCACTGCTGTTCCTCGTCTCCGGTGCCGCGACCGGCATGCTGCTGGCACGCCGCCCGGCCGGCTTCGCCGCCGCGCGCTCGCGCCGGCTGCTGATTCCGCTCGCTTTCGGCATGCTGGTCGTGGTCGTGCCTCAACCGTACTACGAGGTGGTCGAGAAGCTCGGCTACGACGAAGGCTTCATGGCCTTCTACGGGCGCTACCTGAGCGCCGACGGCAGCTTCTGCAGCGCCGGCGGCTGCCTCACCCTGCCGACCTGGAACCACCTTTGGTTCGTCGCCTACCTGTGGGTCTACAGCATGCTGCTGTGGGTCGCGCTGAAGTGGCTGCCGGGGCCGCTGGCGCGATGCGAGGCCGTGGTGGCACGGCGCCTGCGCGGGGTCGGGGTGCTGCTGTGGCCAGCGGCCTGGCTCGCTGCGGTGCGCATCGGCCTGGTCGGCTTGTTTCCTTCGACCCATGCGCTGGTCGACGACTGGTACAACCACGCGCTGTTCGGCAGTGTGTTCGCGCTCGGCTTCCTGATCGCGCGTCGCGACACGGTATGGGACGCCATGCTGCGGCTGCGCTGGATGGCGCTCGCGCTCGCGGCGGCGGCCTACGGCTTCATCACCTGGTACTTCGGCACCTACTCCGACGCCCTGCCGCCTCCGGACGCGCTGCGCATGGCGCAGCGGGCCATCTATGCCCTGAACCAATGGGCCGCGATCGTTGCCGTGCTGGGCTTCGCGCGATCGTTCGCGCCCGGCGACGGGCCGGCGCGGCGCTATCTGACGCAGGCGGTGTTCCCCTTCTACATCGTCCACCAGAGCGCGATCGTCGTGATGGCGTACCACCTGAAGCCGCTGGCGCTGGAGCCGGCATTCGAAGGACCGCTGCTGATCGTGGCGACCTTCGCCACCTGCTTCGCAAGCTACGAGCTGATTCGCCGCGTGGCCTGGCTTCGTCCGCTGTTCGGGTTGCCCAGGCGCGAGCGCACCGAAAGCGCGGCCGTGGGTGGGGTCGACGCCGCTCGAGCCTGAGGCGGCGGAAGATTCATGGGCGATACAGCAGGCACACCGCGTGCGCCTCGATCGCCTGGCCCTCGCCCACCGGGCCCATCTTCTCGGCCGTCTTCGCCTTCACGCTGACCTGCTCCAGCGTGATGCCCAGCGCCGTCGACAGCCGCTGGCGCATCGCGGCGATGTGCGGCGCCATCTTCGGCGCCTGCGCGACGATGGTGCTGTCGACGTTGCCGACGTGCCATCCCGCGGCGTTGACGCGACGGCCCGCTTCGGCAAGCAGTGCGAGCGAGTCCGCGCCCTTGAACCGCTCGTCGGTGTCCGGAAAGTGATGCCCGATGTCGCCCAGCGCGAGGGCACCGAACAGCGCATCGGTGATCGCGTGGCACAGCGCATCGGCGTCCGAATGCCCGAGCAGGCCGTGGGTGTGCGGCACCTCGACGCCGCCGAGAATCAGCGGCCGGCCTTCGACCAGGGCGTGCACGTCCCAGCCCTCGCCGATGCGCATGCGCGGTGCCACGGGTCGGTTCATGTGCGTGTCCTCAGCAGCCGGTCGGCGAGTTCGAAATCGCTCGGGAAGGTGACCTTGAAGTTCTCCAGCGACCCGCGCACCAGGCGCGGTGCATGGCCCAGCGCCTCCACCGCGCCCGCCTCGTCGGTGACGGCGGGGCCGGCGTGCTTGAGCGCGCGCTGCAGCAAGCCGAGCCGGAACATCTGCGGCGTTTGCGCCTGCCACTTGTGCGCGCGGTCGATGGTGGCGTGCACCCGCCCGTCGCGTTCGTCCTTCAGCGTGTCGGCCACCGGCAGGGCGAGCAGGCCGCCCACCGCGTCGTCGGCGCAGGCGTCGATCAGCTCGTTGATCCACTCCGGGCGCACCAGGCAGCGGGCGGCGTCGTGCACCAGCACCCAGTCGTCGGGCTGCGCGCCCCGGCTCGCGAGTTCGACCAGGCCGCTGGCCACCGTCTGCGCGCGGCTCGCACCACCGGTGCGCGAGACCCACCCGTCGAAGCCCGGCACATGGCGCTCGAAAGCGTCGTCGTCCGGATTCAGCACCACCAGCACACGGGCGAGCCGCTTCACGCGTGCCAGGGCGTTCAAGGTGTGCGACACCACCGTGCCCTGCGCGAGGCTCGCGTACTGCTTGGGCCCCGCCGTGCCCGCACGCGCGCCGATACCCGCGCAGGGCACGACGGCGTAGCAGCGGGAGGGGTTCGGCGTTGTCATCAGGGGGCAGGCTGGCCGCGAATTCTATAATTCGCCCCAACGCATCGCCCCGTGGGAGCACCTCGGGGCGATTTGCTTTGGCAGTCCGGTCCCGATGCAGATCCCCTCGATATCCCCCGGCAAGCGCTTTACCGTGCCACGTCCGCTCGGCTCGGCCGACGCGCTGATGCTCGCCCGCTTTGCCCAGGCGCAGGCGGCGCAGGGCAAGCTCACCGCCATCGTCACCGCCGAACCGGCCGACACGCAGCGGCTCGAGGGCGAACTCGCGTTCTTCGCGCCGGCGCTGCGCATCGCCGTCTTCCCCGACTGGGAGACGCTGCCCTATGACACCTTCTCGCCGCACCAGGACCTGATCTCCGAGCGGCTCGCGACGCTGTGGCGCATCCGCCAGGGCGAAGTCGATGTGGTGCTGATGCCGGCCTCCACGGCGCTTGTGCGCCTCGCGCCGCCGAGCTTCATCGCGGGCTACACCTTCCACTTCAAGCAGAAGGAACGGCTGAACGAGGCGGCGCTGAAGGCGCAGCTGACGCTGGCCGGCTATTCGCACGTGAGCCAGGTCGTGTCGCCGGGCGAATACGCGGTGCGCGGCGGGCTGATCGACCTCTTTCCGATGGGCTCGCCGGTGCCCTACCGCGTGGACCTGTTCGGCGACGAGGTCGACTCGATCCGCACCTTCGACCCGGACAGCCAGCGCAGCCTCTATCCGGTGCCCGAGGTGCGGCTGCTGCCCGGCCGCGAGTTCCCGATGGACGAGGAGTCGCGCACCGCGTTCCGCGCGCGCTGGCGCGAGAAGGTCGAGGGCGACCCGACCAAGGTGCGCATCTACAAGGACATCGCCTCGGGCATCGCCACCGCCGGCATCGAGTATTACCTGCCGCTGTTCTTCGATCAAACGGCGACGATCTTCGACTACTTCGCGCCATACCACTCCGCCTCGCCATCCCACTCCGTTCGCGCTGAGCTTGTCGAAGCGCCCGCGCACGGGCTTCGGCAAGCTCAGCCCGGCCCTTCGACAAGCTCAGGGCGAACGGAGGGTGGTGGAGCCGCCATCGTCCTGCACGGCGAGATCGACGAGGCGCTCAAGCGTTTCTGGACCGACACCCGCGAACGCCACCGCTTTCTGCAGCACGACAAGGAGCGCCCGATCCTGGCGCCGGAGGAACTGTTCCTCAAGCCGGACGACTTCTTCACGCTG
>CAJPFZ010000135.1 GCA_905339355.1 Burkholderiaceae bacterium | reverse complement strand
TCGTGCCCGACTGCAGGTGCTGGATGCAGCCGATGTTGGCCGAAGCGATGCACTGCGCGTCGAGCGCGCCGAGGTGCCCGAGCTTGCGGTCGCGCAGCTCGTAGGCGATTTCCGGCTGCAGCACCGAATAGGCGCCGGCCGAGCCGCAGCAGAGGTGGCTTTCCTCGCGTGCCAGCGCGACCTCGAAGCCGAGCGAACGCAGCAATGCCTCGACGCCGCCGCGCAGCTGCTGCCCATGTTGCAGCGAACACGGCGGGTGAAAAGCCACCGACGGCCTCACCGCGCCGGCGTGCAGCTTCGCCTTCAGGGGCTCCACCACCTCGGGCAGCAGTTCGCTCAGGTCGCGTGTCAGCGCACTGACCCGCGCCGCTTTCTCCGCGTAGGCCGCGTCGTGCGCCAGTGCATGACCGTATTCCTTGACTGCCACGCCGCAGCCCGATGCATTCATGACGATGAACTCGACCTGGCCCGAACTCACCCACGGCCACCAGGCGTCGACGTTGCGGCGTGCGTCCGCGAGCCCGCCCTCGTGGTCGCTCAGGTGCGTGCGCAGCGCTCCGCAACACCCGGCATCCTTGGCCACCACGGTCTGGATGCCCACGGCATCGAGCACGCGCGCGGTGGCGCTGTTGATGTTGGGCATCATGGCCGGCTGCACGCAGCCCGCGAGCATCAGCACCTTGCGCGAGTGCTCGCGCTGCGGCCACTGCCGCGCGCGCGCTCCGGCCGGCGCCGGCACCTTGTTCTTCAAGGCCGCGGGCAGCAGCGGCCGCAGCTGCTGGCCGAGTTTCATCGCCGGCGCGAACAGCGGCGAGGTGAGCCCCTCGCGCAGCGCCGAGCGCAACAGGCGCTCGGGCAGCGGCCGGCGCACCGTCTCGTCAACGAGCTGGCGGCCGATGTCGACGAGGCGGCCGTACTGAACACCCGAGGGGCAGGTGCTTTCGCAGCTGCGGCAGGTGAGGCAGCGGTCCAGGTGCAGTTGCGTGCTGCGTGTGACCGGCGCCCCTTCGAGCAGCTGCTTCATCAGGTAGATGCGCCCGCGCGGCCCGTCGAGTTCGTCGCCCAGCAGCTGATAGGTTGGGCAGGTGGCGGTGCAGAAGCCGCAGTGCACGCACTTGCGCAAGATCGCCTCGGCCTCGCGGCCCTCGCGGGTGTCCTTGAATTCGGGGCTCAGGTCGGTCTGCATGGTGGGAGAGGTGCGGGCCCGTCAAAGCCCGGGGTAGAGGCGGTCGGGGTTGAATACGCCGGCCGGATCGAAGGCCTGCTTGAGGCCGCGGTGGATTCGCAGCAGCGGCGGCGCGAGCGGCGCGAACGCGCCGGCGGACCTGTCGGCGGCGCGAAACAGCGTCGCGTGGCCGCCCGCCTGTTCGGCCGCGGCGCGCACGCGTTCGGCCGGCTCGCCGCTGCGCCACCAGCGCTGCGCGCCGCCCCACTCGATGAACTGCTCGCCGCGCAGCGCGATCGGCGGCGCGGTATCGGGGACCGACAGCCGCCACAGCGACACGCCAGCGGCGAGTTCCGCATCGGCGAGCCTGAAGAACGCATGGCGCTGGTCGCGCAGGTCGTCCCACCACGCGGCGGCGGCCCCGGCGTCGAGCGCGGTTCCACCAAGCCGGCGCGCGGCGGCCGACACCGCCGCGTGTGCGCCAGCCAGGCGCAGCGTGAAGCGGCCCGCGTGCCAGGCGCTGGCGCTGACGGGCAGCGGCTGCCCGGCCCATCGCGCCAGCAGCTCGAGCGCTTGGGTCTCGTCGCAATCGAAGGCGAGCGTGGTGCTGGACGGGGCGCGCGGCAGCACCTTCAGCGAGACTTCGCAGATGACGCCCAGGACGCCGAGGGAGCCGGCGAGCAGCCGCGACACGTCGTAGCCTGCCACGTTCTTCATCACCTGCCCGCCGAAGCGCAACAGCTGGCCCTGCCCGTCGAGCAGCGTGGCGCCGAGCACGTAGTCGCGCACACTGCCCGCGCTGACACGCGCCGGCCCGGCGAGTCCGGCCGCCACCATGCCGCCCACGGTGCCGCCGGCCACGCCGCTCGACGGGTCGGCGAAACGTGGCGGCTCGAACGCCAGGCACTGGCCGTGTTCAGCCAAGGCCGCCTCCAATTCGGCCAGCGGCGTGGCCGCGCGCGCGGTGACCACGAGTTCGGTCGGCTCGTGGCTCGTGATGCCAGCCAGCGCGGCGAGCGACAGCGGCTCGCCGCGCGGCGAGCCGCCGTAGAACGCCTTGCTGCCGGTGCCGCGGATGTCGAGCGCGGCCTTCGCGTCGCGCGCCGTCAGCACATGGTCGATGAGGCGGCGCAGCGCCGGTTCGGTGGGCTGCATCAGAACCTCGGCAGGTTGGCGAAAGCGAGCTTGCCGCGCGCGACGCGCATCTTTCCGTACTCGGCGCAGCGCTGCAGCGTGGGGATCACCTTGCCCGGGTTCAGCAGCTCGGCCGGGTCGAAGGCGCGCTTGAGCGCGAACATCGCAGCGCATTCGCTGGGCGAGAACTGAACGCACATCGAATTGAGCTTCTCGATGCCCACGCCATGTTCGCCGGTCACCGTTCCGCCGAGCGCGACGCTCGTCTCCAGGATGTCGGCGCCGAACAGTTCGCAGCGCTCGAGCTGCTCGGGGTCGTTGGCATCGAACAGGATCAGCGGGTGCAGGTTGCCGTCGCCGGCGTGGAAGACGTTCAGGCAGCGCAGCCCGTAGCGCGTTTCCATCGCTTCGATCGCACGCAGCATCTCTGCGAGTCGCTTGCGCGGGATGGTCGAGTCCATGCACATGTAGTCGGGGCTGATGCGGCCCGACGCGGGGAAGGCGTTCTTGCGCCCGCTCCAGAACTTCAGGCGCTGCGCCTCGTCGCGGCTGACTTCGATGCGCGTCGCGCCGCCGGCGCGCAGCACCGCGCTCATGCGCTCGATCTCCTCTTCGACCTCCTCGGGGCTGCCGTCGCTTTCGCACAGCAGGATCGCGGCGGCGCCGAGGTCGTAGCCGGCGTGCACGAAGTCTTCGACCACTGCCGTCATGCGCTTGTCCATCAGCTCGAGGCCGGCGGGGATGATGCCCGCGCCGATGACGCTCGCCACCGCATGGCCGGCCGATTCGATGTCGCCAAAGCTCGCCATGATGCAGCGCGCGAGCTGCGGCTTGGGGATCAGCTTCACCGTCACTTCGGTGATCACGGCGAGCATGCCTTCGCTGCCGACGACGGCCGCGAGCAGGTCCAGCCCGGGCGCATCAGGCGCGCGCGATCCGAAGTCGATGGCTTCGCCCTCCATCGTGTAGCCGCGCACGCGCATCACGTTGTGCAGCGTGAGGCCGTACTTCAGGCAGTGCACGCCGCCTGCGTTCTCGGCCACGTTGCCGCCGATGGTGCAGGCGATCTGGCTGCTCGGATCGGGGGCGTAGTAGAGGCCGTGCGGCGCAGCGGCCTCGCTGATCGCGAGGTTGCGCACGCCGCACTGCACGACCGCCGTACGCGAGCGCGGGTCCACCGAGAGGATGCGGTTGAAACGCGCGAGCGACAGCGTCACGCCCAAGCGGTGCGGCAACGCCCCTCCCGACAGCCCGGTGCCGGCGCCGCGCGCGACCACCGGCACGCCCAGCGCGTGGCAGGCCTTCAGCACGCCCGCCACTTGATCGTCGGTCTCGGGCAGCACCACCACCAG
>CAJPFZ010000134.1 GCA_905339355.1 Burkholderiaceae bacterium | reverse complement strand
CAAACGATGTGCGAAGACAGCTGGCGCTGGCAGAGCAAGAATCCCCATGGTTTCGAGGCTTCTTGAGCATTTCACGCTCGTCGCCCGGCCGCGGCGTTCGGAAATAGCCGTTCGCCCTGAGCTTGTCGAAGGGCAGCGCGGGTCCCAAGCGAGGGCTTCGACAGGCTCAGCCCGAACGGTTCTTGTTGTGCGGGAGCTCTTGCTTCTCAGCGACATCCCAGTCTCGCCGCGGGGGCGGGCGTTCGCGAAGAACCCCGTCACCATGCGGAAGTTCTTGTTTCTCAATAGGCACCCATCGACATGAGTTCCATCAGCGTCCAGCCCGTCATCATGGCCGGTGGAAGCGGCACGCGGCTGTGGCCCTTGTCGCGCGCGCAACACCCGAAGCAGTTCCTCGTGCTGCAGGGCAACCGCAGCCTGTTCCAGGAAGCCGCGCTGCGGCTCGCCCACCTCGCGGCAAGCGACATCCAGGTCGCACCACCGTGCGTGGTGGGAAACGAAGAACATCGCTTCCTGGTGCTCGACCAGCTGCGCGAACTCAAGCTGCCCGAGGGCACCGTGCTGCTCGAGCCCACGGGCCGCAACACGGCGCCCGCGATGACGCTGGCCGCGCTGCACGCGAGCGATGCGGGCGGCGACCCGGTGCTCGTCGTCTCGCCCGCCGACCAGACCGTGACCGACGATGCGGCCTTCACGGCGGCCTTGCAGCAGGCGGTGCGCGTGGCCGCGGGCGGCAGCTTCGTGATCCTCGGCGTGCAGCCGGACCGGCCGGAGACAGGCTTCGGCTACATCCGCGCGGCCAACGGCGGCAGCGCATCTGATGCACTGAATGTCGCCCAGTTCGTCGAAAAACCCGACCTCGCCACTGCCGAGCGCTACCTCGCCGAGGGCTCGTACTACTGGAACAGCGGCATGTTCGTCGTGCGCGCATCGGTCTGGCTCAAGGCGCTCGAAACGTTCCGACCCGACATCGCCTCGGCCACGCGCGCCGCGTGGTCGGCCAAGTCGGTGGATGCGAGTTTCGTGAGGCCGGGCAAGGACCCCTTCGCCGCGATCCCGAGCGAGTCGGTCGACTATGCGGTGATGGAGAAATGCCCGGGCTCGAAGGCGTTCGATATCCGCATGGTGCCGCTTTCGGCCGGCTGGTCGGACCTCGGTGCCTGGGACGCCGTCTGGCAAGTGAGCGACAAGGACGCCGACGGCAACGCCTCGGTGGGCGACACGATGTTTCGCGGCAGCCGCGACACGCTCGTGCATGCGACCAGCCGCCTGGTGAGCGTGGTGGGCCTGAGCGACGTGGTGGTGGTGGAAACCCCCGACGCCGTGCTGGTGGCCGACCGCAAGCAATGCCAGCAGGTCAAGCACATCGTGAGCGAGCTGCAAGGCTCGGGCCGCAGCGAGCACACCCTGCACCGCCAGGTGCACCGGCCCTGGGGCTGGTACGACAGCATCGATTCTGGTTCGCGCTTCCAGGTCAAGCGCATCATGGTGAAACCCGGCGCCTCGCTGAGCCTGCAGATGCACCACCATCGAGCCGAGCACTGGATCGTGGTGAGCGGCACCGCCGAAGTGACCAACGGCGAGCAGGTGATCCTGCTCACGGAAAATCAGAGCACCTACATACCGCTCGGCCAGGTGCACCGCTTGGCCAACCCGGGCAAGGTGCCGCTGGAGATCATCGAGGTGCAGTCGGGCAGCTACCTCGGTGAAGACGACATCGTGCGCTATGAAGACACGTACGGCCGCACGAAGGAATAGCCGCGAATGCGCGAATAGGCGCGCGCTCGGGCACACGCTGATGAATGGACTGTCGCAATGAAGATCACGGTGATCGGTACGGGATACGTCGGTCTCGTCACGGGAGCGTGCCTGGCCGAGATGGGCAACCACGTCGTCTGCCTGGACCTGGACGCGGAAAAGATCCGCGTGCTCGAGGAGGGCGGCATTCCGATCCATGAGCCCGGGCTGCTCGAGGTCGTGCAGCGCAACCGCGCCGCGCGCCGGCTGCAGTTCACGACCGACGTGGCTGCGGCCGTCAACCATGGCACGCTGCAGTTCATCGGCGTGGGAACGCCCCCCGACGAAGACGGCTCGGCCGACCTGAGCCACGTGCTCGCGGCCGCGCGCAACGTGGGCCGCCACATGACCGACTACAAGGTCATCATCGACAAGAGCACGGTGCCAGTGGGCACCGCTGATCGGGTGCAGGCCGCGGTGGCCGAAGAGCTCGCCGCGCGCGGCATGGCGCTCGAATTCGCCGTGGTGTCGAACCCCGAGTTCTTGAAGGAAGGCAACGCCGTCGAAGACTTCATGCGCCCCGAGCGCATCGTCGTCGGCGCGGACGACGAACGCGCGGTGCTGCTGATGCGCGCGCTGTACTCGCCGTTCATCCGCAACCGTGACCGGCTGTTGGTGATGGACGTGAAGAGCGCCGAGTTCACGAAGTACGCCGCCAACGCGATGCTGGCCACGCGGATCAGCTTCATGAACGAGCTGGCCCTGCTCGCGGAAAAGGTTGGCGCCGACATCGAGCTGGTGCGCAAAGGCATCGGCAGCGACCCGCGCATCGGCTACCACTTTCTCTACGCCGGCGCCGGCTACGGCGGCTCATGCTTCCCGAAGGACGTGAAGGCGCTGCTCAAGACGTCGAGCGAAACGGGCCTGGAGCTGAAGGTGCTGCGCGCCGTGGAAGCCGCGAACGAGCATCAGAAGCACGTGCTGGTCGAGAAGATCGTCGCCCGCTTCGGCGACGACCTGCGCGGCCGCCGTTTCGCGGTGTGGGGCCTGGCGTTCAAGCCGAACACCGACGACATGCGCGAGGCGCCGAGCCGCGTGGTCATTCGCGAACTCGCGCGGCGCGGCGCGGCCATCAGCGCCTACGACCCGGTGGCGATGGCCGAAGCCCAGCGCGTGCT
>CAJPFZ010000133.1 GCA_905339355.1 Burkholderiaceae bacterium | reverse complement strand
GGTCGCAAGCGGGTCGCGCAGGCGGCGTTTGCGCTGGCGACGGGCACGGGCAGGACGGCCGCATGGCGCGAGGCGCTGCTGGCCGGCAGCCGCGACGGCCTCGAAGCGGCGCGCTCGGAATACTGGCGGGCCACGAAGTGCTTTCTCGGCAGCTGGGCCGAACCGGGGCGCAAGAAGGCGAACCTGCACTGGCTGCTCGGCCAGGTGCTCTCGCTGGACACCGTGCTCGGGCGACCGCTCGATCTGGCCTTGCTCACCGCGGCGCGTGTGGCGGCGGAAGTCGACCTGGAAAGTCCCGACGAAAGCGACAGGGCCTGGGCCCATGTCAGCCTCTCGGAGTTCGAGCTGCTGCGCCTGGCCGACCCGGCCATGCACGGCCACCAGCGGGAGCAGCATGCGCGAGAGTGCATCGAGCATGCCACCCGCTTCCTGGAGCTGATGGGGCGCGGGTCCGAGCAGGCATTCACCACGTCGCGCCAGTTCGAGCGCTACACGCAGTGGTGGGGCAACGCGGACCTTCACGGAGCGCTGGCCGACATGGGCGTGCCCGAGCGCGCCTACTGGAACGACGATCACGGCGTGGTCCCCACCGCGAGGCAGGTCGTCGCGCTGCTTCGCGGCTCGACTCGCCGCGTGTCGGCCCCGGCACCGGGCAGGTCGCGCAAGCCGGCGTGATGACGCCTTCACGGGGTCGCTCTGCGAAGCAAGACCCCGCGCGCAGTGAAAGCCGTTTGGGCTGAGCCCGTCGAAGCCCCACGGGTCCGACATTCACCCGAGTGCATCGGGAGTTGACGTGGCCCGCCGATTTGCATAGCATGCTATATAGCTGGATATGTGATGAGGACTCCGATGAAGGACATCGTCAAGGAACTGGGCTTCCTCAGTCTCGGCACCCGTTTCAAGCGCATCGGCGACTTGCTGCAATCGCAGGCGCAGGCGCTGCTGAGCGCGAGCGGTATGGACATGCCAGCATCGCACTTTCCGCTGCTGGCCGCGCTGGACACACTGGGAGCGCTGAGCGTCAGTGAGCTGGGTCAGGCCGTGGGGGTGAGCCAACCCGTGGTGAGCCGCTCGTTGCGCGGCCTGGAAGAGAGCGGGCTCGTGCAATCGGACGTGGTGAGCGACGACCGCCGTGTGCGCAGGATCGGGCTCAGCCGCAAGGGTCAGGAACTCGTGCGGCGCGCCAAGCGCGACGTCTGGCCCCGCATCGAGGCGGCCGTGGCACAGGCCTGCGAGTCATTGGACGGTTCGCTGCTCGATCAGCTTGCAGGACTCGAAACCGCCCTGCAGCAGAACTCGCTCGTACAGCGGGCCGGCGCCGCTGCCCTCTCGACCGCCGCGCGTCGAAGGAGACTTCAACGATGAACGATCTCGACCGCCCCGTCTGGGCCACGCTCGTGCACTCGCCGCAGCTCGGCGAAGGCGGCGATCTCGCCAAGCGGTTCCGGCGAGACGTGAACCTCTTCGCTTCCGCGCGCGACGACAGCCCGGCAAGCCTTGCGTCGCTGGCTGCGCTGGTCGACGATGGCCCCGTCTATGTGCTGCAGGCCGCACCGATCCTCGTCCCCGACGGCCTGGTGGCGGCGCGTACGGCTCGCGGCGTGCAGATGCTCGCGTCGCAACCCGTCGGCGTGGAAGCCGGCGAGGACACGGTCGTCGAACTCACCGATGCAGATGCGCCGGAGATGCTGGCCCTCGCGCAATTGACGCAGCCCGGCCCCTTTCTGCGGCGCACCCACACCATGGGCCGTTTCGTCGGCATCCGCATCGACGGGCGCCTGGCCGCGATGGCGGGAGAGCGCATGCGCTTGCCTGGATTCACGGAAGTCAGCGGCGTCTGCACGCACCCGGACTTCCGTGGCAGGGGCTTGGCCAGAAGGCTGTCTTCCGTGATTTCGAACGGCATCCAGCAGCGCGGCGAGCAGGCCTTCCTTCATGCCTGGACCACCAACCTTGCAGCCATCACGCTGTATGAACGCCTCGGCTTCGTGCCGAGGTCCGAGGTGAACGTGGCGGTGCTGCAGCGCCCGGCCTGAAAGGCCGGTCCCGCATCGCACCCGCGCTAGAAGTCCGCTGCCTGCTCCTCGAAGGTCTCCAGCGAAGATACGAGCGCCCCACCGCCCGGCGGCGCATCGATCTGGACAAATTTGAGCGAGTACGGAAAGCTCGCCTCCTTGCCGAGGTCTGACAGCTTGATCTCCGGATGGGCCTCCAGGTCGACGTACCGTGTCCAGCTTCCCGGGTTGTAGTACCGCGCCTTGTGGGTGACCAGGCACTCATCCTGTATGTGCGTGTGACCCATCACGACCACTTCGGTCGCCTCGTGAAACGCGGCGCGGTTCTTCGCGACGAGCTGCAATGCCTCGCGGTCGAAGTCGCCGCCTGCCTTGATCCGGCCAAGGGTCTTGCCGGCTGGGTCATCGCCGAGCACGTTCGACGACACGGGCTCGAGACGCGACGCCACGCCGCTCGCCTGCAGGCGGGACCAGTGCTCGATGATGAAAGCCGCGAGGTCGTCCTCGCCGGTAAGCCTGCTTCGCAGCGCCTCGATGGAAAGTGCCGGTGAGCCGGCTGTCTGGGCGGCCGCACACAAGGCCAAGGCGAGATCGTCCTCGCGGCCGATGCGCTCGAGCAGCCATTCGCCATACCGGTCGGGCTGCGCCGACATGATTCGCGGGTGTCGCGTGCCGAAGCGAAGAAACGACCACGCCACCGGAAAGAACCCGCTTGTCTCCTGCCGGGCGAGCAGCTTCGCGAAACGCTGGATCGGATGCACGTTGTCGGCGAACGGGTAGTCGCGCTCCAGTGCGTTGACGACCTTGAGCATGAAGAGCGTGCCCGGACACATCTCCAGGCGCAGGGTGCCCTCGCCATCCGCCATTCGCGGATCGGCCCAGTGCACGAACGTATTGGCAGGATCGGGGATGTGCCCGTGGGAAATCTGCAGCCGGCCGCCATGCCGCTCGACCCACTCGGAACCAAGCTCGAAGGCGAGAGAGGCGTGCACCCTGCGTCGCAGCTCCGCCTGGACCGCCGGCCAATACAGGTCGACATCGTGGTTGCCGGCGGCGATCGTCACCGCATTCCCCGCCTCGACGAAGCTGCGAAGGGCGTCGAAGACCGCCGAGTGGCCAAGGACGATGGCGGCCAGCTTCTGCATCGACTCCTTTTCGCTGCACCAGAACGCCGAGTCCTTGCCGCGATAGGCCTGCTGCTCGGTCTGGGCGAATTCGAGAAAGTCGCCGTTGATGTAGAGCTCGATCTCGCCGGCCTTCCCGGCATCGCTCGCGGTGAGCCCGGACACGAACCGCTGCAGCTGGTCGCCGTCGTAGACATGGTCGTCACCCGGGTCGGACGCGCCGCCGCCCAGATGCAGGTCGCTGATGATGATGGTTCGAGGCTTCATCGCGATCACCTTTGCAGACTCAGTTGGCACTGCACGCTGTAGAACATCGGCACCGGGTTGCCGAGTTCCGCGTGCTTGAGACGCAGCTGCCGCACCTTCTCGCCGAGCGGCAGGCTGCCCGACAGGCAGGTTCGCACGATCGCCGCGCCGAACGCTGCGCCGAAGAGGATCGGCACATAGAACGTCGTCGCGATCACGCCGAGCGCATCCTGGTCCCTGAACGACTTCAGGAAGCCCGTGAACAGCAAGGGCGACGTGGCCCCCGCGAGGCAGGCGTTGAGCACGATGATCGGCGCGGATTCGAACTTGCGCAGCTTCTGCATGTCGTCGGGCCGGACGGCGCAGCCGATGCCCAGGTCCAGTCGTTCGGCGCTCCCCTTGCCGGGCTGCGCCGGGGCGCCATGACAATAGACGTACACCACGCGCGCGGGCGTTCCCGCCTCCAGCAGGATGCTCTTCATCGCATCGCAGCTGCCGCTGACATCACAGGCAACACCCTCGCCGGTGAGTTCCGCGATCAATGCGTCGTGGATCTTCTTCGGCTCCTTCGACTTTCCGTCGATGGCCGGGTTGAGGTTGAAACTCACCGCAGGCTTGGCCGCCTTGTGGATTCTTCTCAAGCGGCCTTCGTTGCCCTCCCCGGTGTGGACGATCTCGATGGCAAAGCGGACTCCCCAGAAGGCCAGCGGGTCCACGGGGTTGTCGGTGCGCTCCTTGGTGGTCGCGTTCTTGCTGAAGTGCCTGGGATACAGAATCTCGAATGGCGGCAGCGCGCACGAACTCGTGATCGTCAGCTTCGTTCCCGCGGGGCGGCCGTCGATGTGGTCGAAGATCCTGCGGCTCTCCGGCGTCTGGAATATCTTCCTGAACAACAACGACCCGGCGCTTGCCACGCGCTCATAGCACCGCAACAGCTCGGCATCGCGTCGCCAATCGGGAGACCCGATGTCGGTGCTGTTCCAGACCGTGCCGTCGAAGAAGGTGTCCTCCAGTTCATCCCGGATCTGCTCGAGCAGCGGCTGGAGCGTCGCATCGGTGATCGGCGCGACGCACGCCGTCATCGGGATGAGTTCGTGGTCCGAGTTGTCGAGCAGGGTCATCAAGAGGCCCTGCGACGTGAGGTCGAGTTTGAGGATCAAGGCGGGAGGGCCTTGCGCGACGTCCACGTCGAGAACGATCTCGCGCGAAAACGGCTTGGCAGGAAGAGCCGCCTCGGCCGCGTCGGCGCCGCAGGCCTCGACGTCGAATGCGGTGCCGCAGACCTTTTCCCCCTTGACGAAGAAGCCGACGCCGAACGCGATCCGCTCCGGCGCCGCCTCGTCGATCTTCAAGGCGAAGACGACGTCCTCCGCCAGCCGGCCGCCGGCGAACTTCGCCACGCCGTACTCGCTGCCCTGAACGCCGTTGCCGAGCGTGAGGAGGATGGTCACGCTCATGCCTTCGGTGCGCGACAGCCCGGCCAGCACCTCGCTGTGAAGGGTGGCGAACACCTCGGCAGGCGTTCCCTGCCCAAAGATGAGGGAGACATCGCGGCCTCGCACCAGCCTGTTCGACACCCATCCGGCGCCCTCGAAACGGAAATGAAAACCGCCAGTCGAGGCGCCGCCGCCGCCGCCGCCGTTCCCGCCTGCGACGGCGGTGTCGTCATCGCCACCGCGGCCGCGGCCGCGGCCGCCGAGCCAACGCGGCGTCTTCGATTTCAGCGGCCACGAGGGCTGCACTCGATCGGCGACGCTCGCGACGACGCCGGCCCCAATCGTGCGACCACCTTCGCGGATGGCGAAGCGCAGTCCTTCCTCGATCGCGATGGGTGAGACAAGCTTGACGGTGATGCTGACGTTGTCGCCGGGCATCGCCATCGGCGTGTCCGCGGGCAAGACCATCGTGCCGCTCACGTCCGTCGTGCGGAAGTAGAACTGCGGGCGGTAGTTGCTGAAGAACGGGGTGTGGCGCCCGCCCTCTTCCTTGCTCAGCATGTGCACCTCGGCCGTGAATTCGGTGAGCGGCTTGATGCTGCCCGGCTTGCACAGTACCTGGCCGGGCTCGACGTCTTCGCGCCTCGTGCCGCGCAGCAAGACGCCCACGTTGTCGCCCGCCTGCCCCTCGTCGAGCAGCTTGCGGAACATCTCCACGCCAATGCAAGTGGTCTTCTGGGTCGACCGCAGACCGACGATCTCGACCTCGTCGCCGACCTTGACCGTGCCGCGCTCGATGCGGCCCGTGACAACCGTGCCTCGGCCGGCGATGACGAACGTATCCTCGATCGGCATCAGGAACGGACCGTCGAGGGCGCGCTCGGGCGTCGGGATGTGGCTGTCCAGCGCCTCGGCCAGCCTCAGGATGGACTGCTTGCCAAGTTCAAGCGCCTCGCCTTCCAAGGCGAGCTTCGCACTGCCCCTGATGACTGGAATCTCATCGCCGGCAAAACCGTACGCGGAAAGCATTTCGCGCACTTCCAGCTCGACGAGATCGAGCTGCTCGGCGTCTTCCACGAGGTCGCACTTGTTCATGAAGACGACGACGTGCGGCACACCGACTTGGCGGGCCATCAGGAGGTGTTCGCGCGTCTGGGGCGAGGGGCCGTCCAGAGCGCTCACGACCAGGATCGCCGCGTCCAGCTGGGCCGCGCCGGTGATCATGTTCTTGACGTAGTCGGCGTTCATGGGCCAGTCGGCCAGCGTGTACCGGCGCTCAGCCGTCTCGAACTCGGTCAGGTCCGAGCCGATCGCGCTGTCACTTGACCCATGCGCCAGCTCGGGCTCGCCCGTCGTCCTGGCCTGCGTGCCGGACTTGCCGGCGAGAATCGACCCGATCGCCGCGGTGAGCGTCGTCTTGCCGTCGTTGACGTGCCCGATCATGCCGATGCGCACGACCGGCCTGGTGCGCGCATGTCTCTCCTTGGCCATGGACAACTCCCTCCGTCGCAGACATCGTTCGTTCCCAACGGCCGTAAGCATGCTGCATTGGCGTCTCGCCGTCGAGATGGCCTGTCGGTGCTTTGCGATCGATGATGGAACACCCCGGCCAGCAGCGCCCGGAGCACGCCCGACTCATCGCCGGTGACCGACGTGGTCCTGCAACTCGTCCTTCAGGGCGCGGGCATGAAGCCGTCGGCCTCCGGGTCGGGGCCGAAGCGCTCGACGAGAGCGTCGAGGAACACGCGCAGTCGCGCCGGGTGCGTGCGCCGGTTCGGGTGCAACGCGTAGATGCGCAGCGTGCCGATGTCCCACGAAGGAAGGACGATACGCAAGGCCCCGCGCGCGAGCGCATCGTCGACGAGGAAGGTCGGCAGCATCGCGATGCCGGCGCCGGCCAGCGCAGCCTCGCGCACGGCGTCGGAGCTCGTCGCCAGCAGTCGCGGCGTCACGTCGACAGTGCGGCGCTCGCCGTGGCGCGCGAGCACCCAGTGGCGCCCGAGGCCGAGTGCGAAGCTCAGCGTCGCATGGTGCGCCAGCGCCTCGGGCGTCTTGGGCGTGCCGTGGCGGCGCAGGTAGGTGGGCGCCGCCACCAGCAGCAGGCGCGACGTCGTCACCTGGCGGCCGCGCAGCGCGGTGTCGAGCGCCGGCGCAATGCGGATCGCGACGTCGAGCCCTTCTTCCACCAGGTCGACGACCCGGTTCGAGAGGTCGAGGTACATCGACAACTGCGCGTGCCGCCGCAGCAGCGGCGGAAGAAGCGGCGCGAGGTGGCGCTGCCCGAACTCGACCGGCGCCGTTATGCGCAGGCAGCCCACCGGCTCCTGCGCCTGCGCACCTACCTCCTGCTCGGCCTCGTCGACCGCGCGCAGAATCTCCACGCAGTGGGCGTGGAAGCGCTGCCCGGCCTCGGTGGGCACGACGCGGCGCGTCGTACGAGCGAGCAGCGTTACGCCGAGGCGGCGCTCGAGTGCGGCCACGTGCTTGCTGACCATCGCGGTCGACAGGTCGAGCGTGCGCGCCGCCGCCGCGAAGCCGGAAAGATCGACGACGCGTACGAACACGCGCATGCTGGTGAGTTGGTCCATTGCCGCCTCATTGAACACCATGGGTTGACAGTGAGTTTATCGGAGGCCGACTTATCAACCTACAAGCATCAATCTAAGCTTCGTGCCATGTTCAACACGATGGAGACCCCGATGCCTGCCACCCTTCTTCACATCGACTTCGCCTTTCCTGGCCCCTGGGGCTCGGCACTGGCCGAGGCCTGTCGCGACCTCGCCGCCGACATCGCCACCGAGCCCGGCCTTCGCTGGAAGATGTGGGGCGAAGATCCCGAGAGTGGCCATGCGAGCGGCGAGTACCTGTTCGATTGCCGCGAGCACGCGCAGCGCTACCTCGACAAGCACCTCCCCCGCTTGGCCGCGTTCGGCGCAACGGAGGTCCATGCCCGGCTGTTCGACATCAACGCGCCGCTCAGCGCCGCGACCCGTGCGCCCGTGACCGCCTGACCGTTCACCCGAAGGAGACCCCACCATGTTCACGACCCTGGCCAAGGTGCGTATCGCCGATGCGCAGCGCTTTCTCGACGTGTTCTCGACCCACGGACTGGCCAAGCGCCGCGCCCACGGCAGCCGCGGCGCGCAGGCCTTCATGCTGCCCGACGAACCGGGGGTGGCGATGGTGCTGATCGACTGGACCGACCGCGCGAGTTTCGACGCCTTTCGCGACGACCCCGAGGTGCCGCCGACGATGCGCTCGGGCGGCGCGCTCGAACCACCGCAGTTCACCGCGCTCGAGCGGCGCGGTCAGTACGAGGCCTGAGCCCCGCAGTCCGAACCCGGGACCGCGGCGGGCGTTCGCCGTGCGTTCCGGAAGGCTGCGTTCAGAACAGCCGCTCCAGCGCCTGCGGCAGCGTCTTCGACTCTGGCAGCCAATACCCGATCGCGAGGCCGGTGAGCACCGTCACCGCCAGGACAATGGCCATCGGGCCCACCGTGCGCCGCACGGCGTGACCAAGCCAGCCTTCGCGCTGAGCCTTCAGCGCGAGGGCGCCGCCGGCCGAAGCAAAGGCGATCTCTACCGCGACGCCCATGAGCACCTCGACGCCAAAAAGCCCGAAGACGGCGAAGCCGAGCACAGTGGCCAGTGCAACCGCCACGCCGATGGCCAAGGCAACCGGGACCAGCACCACCGCGCCCTCGTCAGCGCTGCCAACTGCTTCAGCAGCTGCCGAGGCAACGTTGCCCACTGCCGAGCTTCCGGCGTCGGCGGCTGCTGAGATGGTCTCTCCAACGGCGTCGGGCGCATCGAAACTGCCGCCGGCACCGCCGCCACCGAAGTCGCCTCCGCCCCCCGAGCGGAAGACCGGAGAACCGGCCGACCTGGCGCCGTCTGCCGCGGGTGAGAGGAGATCGAAACCCGGATCGCCGATGTCGAACGAGCCCTCG
>CAJPFZ010000132.1 GCA_905339355.1 Burkholderiaceae bacterium | reverse complement strand
CACGAACATCGTGTTGACGAGCGAGGTGCCGAGCGCCGTCGTCAGGTTGATGCGCTGCACCTCGCCGCCGGAGAGCGTGCGGCTTTGCCGGTCGAGCGTGAGGTAGCCGAGGCCGACGTCGCAGAGGTACTTCAGGCGCGTACGGATCTCGTCGAGCAGCAGCTTCAGCGCCTCGTCCAGCATCGTGCTGGGCAGCGACAGCCGGTCGAAGAACGACCGGATCCTGTCGATGGGCATCAGCATCAGGTCGTGCACCGTCAGTCCCGGCAGCGACTCCAGCTGCTCGCGCGACCAGTCCACGCCGACCGGCATGAAGCGCTTGCCCGCCGGCATCGCGGCATCGGCGTCGGCCTTGTCGCCGAGACGCCACAGCAGCGCCTCCGTTTTGAGGCGCGCGCCGCCACAGGCCTCGCAGGGTGTGTAGCTGCGGTACTTGGACAAGAGCACGCGGATGTGCATCTTGTAGGCCTTGGACTCGAGGTACTCGAAGAAGCGCTTGACGCCGTACCACTGCTTGTTCCAGTTGCCGTTCCAGTGCGGCGAGCCGTTGATGACCCAGTCGCGCTGCCCCTCGGTCAACATCGCCCAGGCGGTGTCGCGCGGGATGCCGGCCTCGCCGCCGTACTTCAGCAGGTCGTCCTGGCACTCCTTCCACGCAGGCGTCTGCATCGGCTTGATCGCACCAGAGCGCAAGGTCTTCCGGTGGTCGGGGATCACCAGGCCGTAATCGACGCCGATCACGCGGCCGAAACCGCGGCAGGTGTCGCAGGCGCCCATCGCCGAGTTGAATGAGAACAGCGCCGGCTGGGGGTCGGTATAGCGGATGTCGCTGTCCGGGCAGTGCAGGCCGGTGGAGAAGCGCCAGAGGTCGGGATCGCCCTCCTCCTTCAGCACATACACGTTCACCCGCCCCGACCCGCGCTTGAGCGCGACCTCGATCGCTTCGACCGCGCGCACCTTTTCCGTTCCCTGGATGCGGAAGCGGTCGGCCACCACGTCGAGCACCTTGCGCGGCCCGGTGGGCGAGGCCGCTTCGCGCTGCGCCTGCACCTTGGTGAAGCCGCTGGCGGCGAGCCACTGCTCGACTTCCTCGGCCGTCGCGCTGGCGGGCAGCTCGACCGGGAACGTCACCACCAGCCGGGGGTCCACGCTCCGCGTGCGCTCCATCAGCTCGGCATAGATCGTCTCCGGCGAATCGTGGCGCACCCGCTTGGCAGTCTTCCTGTCGAACAGCTCGGCCGCCCGCGCGTACAGCAGCTTCAGGTGGTCGTTCAGCTCGGTCATCGTGCCCACCGTCGAGCGCGAGGTTCGCACCGGGTTGGTCTGGTCGATGGCGATCGCCGGCGGCACGCCGTCGACCCGGTCGACCGCCGGGCGGTCCATGCGGTCGAGGAACTGCCGGGCGTAGGCGCTGAAGGTCTCGACATAGCGCCGCTGGCCCTCGGCGTACAGGGTGTCGAACACCAGGCTCGACTTGCCCGAGCCGCTCGGGCCCGTCACGACCGTCATCTCACCGGTGCGGATGTCCAGGTCGAGATTCTTCAAGTTGTGCTGCCGGGCGCCGCGAATACGGATCAGCCCGGTCGAACGGCCGGAGGTCATGGGGGTGGGGATTCGGGGGAGGAGGCGGAACATTCTAGGGAGCGGCGTGAATCCTGCACGCCGCAGGCCATTTGTTTGAGCTGGCGTGCCTTTCCATCGGTTTTCCACAATGCACGCGGGGCCAAAGGGGAGAACACTCCGGCACGACCGGAGAGCGACCGCCTGCACGACGGCAAGACGGCACGACGCCCGAACCGGCCACGTCACAGGAGACACACATGACGTCCATGGCACACACCGCTCGCAGGCTGGCCCTCGGGCTCGCCACGTTCTTGTTCGCCCCCGCGCTGTGGGCGCAGGTGGTGGTGGGGCAGAGCTCCGGCTTCACCGGCCCGGTATCGGCCGGGGTGAAGGAGAACACCTCCGGCGCCAAGCTCTACATCGACCATGTCAACGCCACCGGCGGCGTGCACGGCCAGCGCATCGACCTGGTGTCGCTGGACGACAAGTTCGATCCCAAGCTGACGGTCGTGAATGCGCGCAAGCTGATCACCGAGCACAAGGCCGTCGCACTGTTCATGATTCGCGGCACGCCGCACACCCAGGCGGTGATGCCGCTGCTCGACGAGTTCAAGGTGCCGCTGGTGGCGCCGTCGACCGGCGCGATGCTGCTGCACAAGCCGGTCAACCCGTGGATTTTCAACGTGCGCGCGACCTACCAGCGCGAAGCCGAGAAGGCCATCACCCATCTCGCGACCATCGGCCTGACCCGAATCGCCCTGGTTCACGTGGACGACACCTTCGGCGAGGATTGCGCAACCGGCGCGCGCAAAGGCTTCGAACGCGCCAAGCTCGAGCCGCTGTTCCACGAGAAGTTCGACCGCGTGAAGATGGACTTCTCCGTCATCGCCAAGAAGGCGGCCGCGATGGACGCGCAGGCGGTGATGTTCATCGGCTCGGCGGGTGCGGTGTCCGACGGCACCAAGGTCATCCGCGGCGCCGGCTCGCTCGCGCAGATCGTCACCGTCTCCAACAACGCTTCGGGCGGCTTCATCAAGCAGCTCGGCGAACACTCCCGCGGCGTCATCGTGACGCAGATCTTCCCGTACGAGCGCTCGCTCTCGGCGCCGATCGTGAAGGAGGCGTTCGACCTCGCGCGCGCGAAGGGCATGGAAGAAGTCACGCCCGCGATGCTGGAGGGCTACGCCGGCGCCAAGGTGCTGGTCGAGGGCCTGCGCCGCGCCGGTCCCAACCCGACGCGGGCCAGCCTGCGCACGGCCATGGAGACCTTCCGCAAGGTCGACATCGGCGGCCTCGAAGTGACCTACACGCCGACCAACCACAGCGGCCTGGACTACGCCGATCTGTCCATCATCGGCCGGGACGGCAAGTTCCGGCGTTGAGAAATCCCGCGGCGCGCCGTTAAGTAGTTGCGTTGCCGCACGGCTTCATGACGCGGGCCAGGCCGGAAGCACCCGCCGTGGCGCTAGAGTCGGCCGATGGACGAGCGCGCCCCGGCCGGGGGCTCCGGCAACGAGCGATTTGACGGCGACAGCGATGCCGCTGTCGCCGGCTTGCCGCCGGGCCGCATGGAGCGTGCGCTGATCGGTTCGCGCGACGGCTTCTGGGAACGCAACCTCCGCACCAACGTCAGCTGGTACTCGCCGAGTTTTCGCGAGCTGCTGGGCTTCACCCGAGACGAACTGCCCGACGACCGCGACGTCGTCAATGCCCGATTGCACCCGGACGATCGCGGCGCCTTCCTCGCCCACTACGAGGAGGCCATCCGCAACTGCGGCGATTTCATCTACGAAGGCCGCATCCTCGACCGGCACAACCGCTGGCGCTGGATGCGCGGTCGCGGGCGGGCCTGGCCCGGCGCCGACGGCCGGGCCGAGCTGATCACCGGCGCGGTGAGCGACGTCACGCCCGAGAAGGAAGCGCTGCTGGCGCTCGAAGAGCAGCGCCAGCAGCTTGAACTGCTGGTGGCCGAGCGCACCGCCAGCCTGAGCGCCGCGCTGGCCCAGGCCGAGCAGCGCCGCCACGAGGCGGACGCCGCCAACAAGTCCAAGTCGCGCTTCCTGGCGCACATGAGCCACGAAATACGCACGCCGCTGAACGGCATGCTGGGCCTGACCGAACTCGCGCTGCGGGTCACGCAGTCGGCCGCCGAACGGCGCTACCTGGAGGTCGCGCTGCAGTCGGGCCAAGCGCTGCTGCAGGTGATCAACAACGTGCTCGACTTCTCGCGGCTGGAGGCCCAGCGGCTGCCGATCAACGACGACCCCTTCGACCTCGCGGACGCAATGGCCGAGGCGATGCGCACCGTCGTGCCGCTCGTGCGCGCCAAGGGCCTGTCGATGCAGTACGACTACATCGGCGACATCACCTGGGTGCGCGGCGATGCGTCGCGGCTGCGCCAGGTGCTGACCAACCTGATCGGCAACGCCGCCAAGTTCACCGAGCGCGGCTTCGTGCGGCTGACCGCCCAGGTGCTCGCTACCGGAGACGACCGCTGCGTCGCCGTGCTGCGGGTCGACGACAGCGGTCCGGGCATCGCCGAGGCCGAGCTGGCGCGGCTGTTCGACGCCTTCGAACAGGGCGACAGCAGCGCGGCGCGCCGGCACGGCGGCACCGGACTCGGCCTGACGATCGCACGCGGCCTGGCGCAGGCGATGGGAGGCGAGCTGACGGCGCAGAGCACGCCCGGCGAGGGCGCGAGCTTCACGCTTGCGCTGCCGCTGCGGGTGGCCGCCGATCCGCACCCGCTGCCGCCACCGCCGCCCGGCCTCGCCTGGCTGGTCTACCAGCGCGAGGAGTCGGCCGGCCTGATGCAGCGGCGGCTCGCCCGCCTGGGCTGGCGCTGCGCGATGTTCGCGGGCGTGCGCGAGCTGCTCGTGCACGTGCGTTCGCTGCCGCTCGAAGAGCAACCCGACCTGCTGATGATCGCCGAGCATGCCCTCGAGGCCGACGCCGACCTGCATGCGCTGCGTGCCGCCCTGCCCGCCACGCGCATCGCCTTGATGGTGCGGGTCGACTGGCTCAACACTCGCCTCGAACGCATCGCGCGCAAGCTGCAGATGCCGTTGATGCTGCTGCCGCTGACGCCACGCGACCTGCACTTCGTGACCGGCGCGCGCCCGGTGCTCGCGCTGCCGCCGGAGGCCGCGCGCGCACCGGCACCGCAGCCCGTGCCGCCGGTGCTGATGGTCGAGGACAACGAGGTCAACCGGCTGATCGGCGAGGAGTACCTGCGCAGCCTGGGCCTGCGGGTTCGCCTGGCCGAGAGCGGCGAGGCCGCGCTGTGCGCCGTCGTCGAGGAGACACCGTCGCTGGTGCTGATGGACCTGCAGATGCCGGGCATGGACGGCCTGGAGACCACGCGCCGTCTGCGCGCGATGCAGCGCGATGGTTCGTTGCCGCACTTCCCGATCGTCGCGCTCACTGCGCATGCGCAGGAGAGCGATGCGCAGCTGTCGCGCGCCGCCGGCATGGACGGCTTCCTGAGCAAGCCGATCATGCTCGACACGCTGCGGCGCGAACTCAGCCGCTGGCTGCCGAGCTTGCGCAACGAGAACCCATAGCGGGGCTGATACCCGGGATGACGATGGCGCAGGCCTAGCGCCGCGGTGACGCCGCTTGCAGGTACTCGAACGTCGCCTGCCAGGTCTGCGGCGAATTGAGGATGCCGAGGTGCGTGGTGCCGAGGATCAGGTCGTAGACGCCCTGCCCGGTGAGGTCGAGCTGGTCGGCGCCGCGCAATGCCGCACTCATCGAGAAGTCGTTCGGGTTGCCGTACACGTCCATCGCCGGCACCGGGGTGAAGAAGCCGTCCTGCGCCGAGAAGTAGACGAAGCTCGTGTCCGCGTTGCGGATGACGAGGATGCGGGTCGAGCCCTGGGTGTCGCTGCCGCGGTTCAGGCGCCGCAGGAAGGGCGTGTGCGGCGAGCCGAGTTCCTGGCACACGGCGCTTTGCGGCGTGAAGCCGCCGAACGCGGCGAGCTGGTAGTAGTTCAGCGGCGACGGCGAGCAGTTGACGATGCCGTGGTTCGGCCCGTCGATCGCCACCAGGCGGCGCACCAGGCGCCAGGCCTTGTCGTCGCGCATCCACTCGCGCGCGAGGACGACGCCCAGGCTGTGGCCGACGATGTCGACCTCGCGCGCGCCGGTGTAGGCCATCACCGCGTGCACGAACCGGCGCAGGTCTTCCACATTGGCGGTGGCCGTGTGCGCGGCGGCCGATCGGCGCGTGTTGTCGGCGAGCAGGTCGCACTGGTCGCCCTGGTAGCCCAGGCCCCACAGCTCGCTGGGCGAGTAGCCCTGGTCCGCCAGGGATTGCGCGAGCGCGTGCATCTTGCCGACGAAGGGCTGGCATGCCGTCGGGAACGGCACGTCGTTGTTGCCGTGCAGGAAGATGACCGGCGTGCGCACCACCGGCCCGGGGGCGCCGAAGCCGATCACCGGCACGCCGAGAGACGCGTCGTTGATGACGGGAAAGTCGGCCGGCAGGCTGGTGCCCACCACGCCGCCGGCGCGCGCTGCCCCGGCGAAACCCAACGCCGCGCAGAGCGCGACGGCAATCCTCATCCACCGTGTCATCGAAGTCTCCTCTTTGTTGTGATGAATTCCGCCTGACGGAGTCAGGCTGAAAGAAAACGCTCGACAAGCGCGAACTGCGCCGGCGTGTTGAGTGCCGGGGCATGGCCGCAGTCGGCGATCTCGACGACCACCGCGCGCGGTCCGCGCTGGCGCATCGCGTCGGCGGTATCGCGCAGCAGCAGGTCGGAGCTCTCGCCGCGCAGGCACAGCACCGGCAGGTCCAGGCTGTCCCATTCGTCCCAGCGCCGGTAGTCGTCGGCATGGTGGGTGAACTGCATCACCATCGCCGGGTCGTAGTGCGGCGTCACGCGGCCGTCGGGCAGGCGGCGCGTGGACGTCTCGGTGAGGCGGCGCCACTGCTCATCGCTGAGCCAGCCATAGGGCTTGTAGACGGTGCGGAAGTACTGCTCCAGCTCGCTCACCGTTCCGAAGCTCGCCGGGTTGCCGGCGTAGCTGCGGATGCGCTCGATCGCCGCGTCGGCCAGCTGCGGCCCGTTGTCGTTGAGCACGAGCCGCTTGATGCGCCCGCGCAGCGTGGTGGCCGCGGCGACGGTGCCGATCGCGCCGCCCATTGAGGTGCCGAGCCAGTGAAAGCTGTCGAGCTGCAGCTGGTTGACGAGCGACGTGGCGAGCTTGACGTAGAAGGCGAGGCAGTATTCGTTTTGCGGATCGGTGCTCCACTGGCTCAAGCCGCGGCCGATCGTGTCGGGGCAGATGACGCGGTAGTGCTGCGACAGGTGCTCGGCGATGTCGTCCATGTCGCGGCAGGTGCGCGCGAGGCCGTGCCACGCGATCACCGTGTCGCGGTGCTGCGCGCCCCATTCGGTGTAGTGGAGTTCGCGCCCCTCGCAGGGCAAGTATTGCGAAGAGGGGTTCATTTCTTGATGCCTTGGGCACGCAGCCGGCCGACCACCCCGGCCGGGAAGTGATAGACCGAGAGCACGAACAGGATGCCCAGCCAGAGCAGCCAGCGGTCCGGCGACACCAGCTGCGACAGCACTGGAATGCCCTCCACCGCCGAGGCGCCGAGCTGCATGAGGTCCTGCAGGTAGCTTTGCGCCAGCACGAACAGCACGCCGCCGATGACCGCGCCGTAGATCGTGCCCATGCCGCCGATCACGACGATCAGCAGAATGTCGAGCATGATCTCGAAGCTGAGCGAGGTGTCGGGCCCGTTGTAGCGCAGCCAGAGCGCGAGCAGGCAGCCGGCGAGCGTGGCGAACAGCGCCGACAGCACGTTGCTGAGCGTGCGGTAGATCACCGTGCGGTAGCCGATGGCCTCGGCGCGGAAGTCGTTCTCGCGGATCGCCTGCAGCACGCGGCCGAACGGCGAGTTGACGATGCGCAGCATCGCGAGCACGAGCACCACCGCGGCGAAGAACAGCAGGTAGTAGGTGAGGAAGCGGCCGTCGATCGACGCGCCGAGCAGGGGTTCTTCGAGGTACTGCGTGCCGGGGCGCAGCGCCTCGGGTACGCGGAAATTCAGCCCGTCCTCGCCGCCGGTGAAATCCGACAGCTGCGAGGCGAGCGTGAGGAAGGCCGAGGCCACCGCGAGCGTGATCATCGCGAAGAAGATCGCCTTCACGCGCAGGCTGAACAGGCCGACCACGAGCGACAGCAGCAGCGAGACCGCGAGCGCGGCGCCAGTGCCGATGGCGAGCGAGCCCCAATCGGGCCCGAGCCGCGTGCTGGCGATGGCGATGCCGTAGGCGCCGATGCCGAAGAACATCGTGTGCGCGAAGCTCACGATGCCGGTGTAGCCCAGCAGCAGGTCGAAGCTCGCCACCAGCACGATGAAGACGAGGATCTTGGCGGCGACGTTGAGCGCCTTGGTGCCCGGGAAGAGGAATGGCGTGAGCGCGAGGCCCAGCACGATCGCGATCAGCGCGAGCGCGAGCCAGCGGTTGCGCGGGAGGTCGTGGGAGAGGAGGCGGTTGATCATCGTGTTCTCGCGCCGTTCACCGATTCGCCACCGGATACAGCCCCTGTGGCCGCCACAGCAGGATCAGCACCATCAGCCCGATGTTGGAAAACATCGCGACCTTGGGCGCAAGGAAGCCGGTGTAGTTGGCCATCAGCCCGACCAGCAGCGCGCCGACGAAGCAGCCGAGCGTCGAGCCCAGCCCGCCGATGATGATGACGATGAAGATCAGCACGTTGACCGCCGCGCCCATCTGCGGCACCACCCCCTGCTGGTACAGGCCCCACAGGCTGCCGCCGAGGCCGGCCAGCGCGGAGCCTGCGACGAACACGCCGACGAACAGCTGGCGGATGCGGTAGCCGAGGCTTTCGACCATCTCGCGGTCCTGCACGCCGGCGCGGATCAGCAGGCCGAGCTTGGTGCGGTTGAGCGTGAACAGCATCGCGATCAGCACGATCGCGCCGATCACCACCGCGAGCAGGCGGACCTTCTCGACCGCCGCGTCGCCGACCACCAGCGCGCCGCGCAGCGCCGTGGGCAGCGGCAGCGGCTGCGGGCCCGGGCCCCAGACCACCTTGATCAGCTCCTCGCCGATGATCATGCCGCCCATCGTGATGAGGATCTGCTTCAGGTGCATGCCATAGACCGGGCGCACGAGCACACGCTCGAAGGCCCAGCCGATCGCGCCGGCCACCAGCATCGCCACCAGCATCGCCGGCAGCACCGCGACGAGATTGCGCCAAAGGCTCTCGGACGCGGTCCAATCGCCCATCGATCCCAGCACGCTCATGCCGACGAAGGCGCCGAGGGCGATGAACACGCCGTGGCCGAAGTTCAGCACGTCCATCAGGCCGAACACCAGCGTGAGGCCCGACGCGATGATGAAGATGATCATGCCCATCGCGAGCCCGGCCACGGTCAACGTGAGCCAGGTCGACGAAGAGCCGATCAGCGGCCAGGCGGCAAGCGCGAGGATCGCGACCAGCGCCATCGGCAGCCAGTCGAACTGCGCTTTCGGGATGGCGGACGCGGCCGGCAAATCGGCGGCAACAGTGCTCATTGATGTGCTCCAAGAGACAGCCCGAGCAGCTTGTGCTGCAGGCTTTCGTCGTCGGCCAGTTCGGCCATGCCGCCGCGGTGGACGACGCGCCCGTCGTCCATCACCGCGACGCGGTCGCCCAGTGCCTTGGCGACGCTGAAGTTCTGCTCGACCAGCAGCACCGTGGTCTGCGTCTTCTTGAGTTCGCGCAGCGCGGCGATCAGGTTCTGCACGATCGTCGGCGCAAGGCCCTTGCTCGGCTCGTCGATGAGCAGCAGGCGCCGCGGCTCGACCATCGCCCGGCAGATCGCGAGCATCTGCTTCTGCCCGCCCGACAGTTTGCCGGCGGGGTACAGCCAGAACTTGCGGATCGCCGGGAACAGGCCGAACAGCCACTCCAGCCGCTGCGTGTCGATGTCGTCGATCGTGCGCGCATTGCGTGCGGCCAGCAGCAGGTTCTCGCGCACGCTCAGGTCGCTGAAGATGCCCATGCTCTCGGGCACGTAGGCGATGCCCAGCTGCGAGATGTCGGGTGTGATGCGCCGGCCGCGCTCGCCGCCGATCGCCTGGCCGTCGAAGGTGACGTTGCCGCGCGAGGCTTGCCACAAGCCCATGATCGTGCGCAGCGTCGTCGTCTTGCCGGCGCCGTTGCGGCCCAGCAGCATCGTCACCTCGCCGGCCGGCACCTCGAAGTCGACGCCGTGCAGGATGTGGTACGCGCCGATGTGCGTGTGCACGCCGTCGAGCTTGAGCAGGATGTTGTTCATGCCGCCTCCGCCGTCGGAGCGATGCCGAGGTATGCGTTCTGGACGACCGGTGAGGCAATCACCTCCTCCGGCTCCCCGTCCGCCACCAGCTGCCCGTTGTGCAGCACGATGATGCGGTCGGCCAGTTCGCGCACCACATCCATCTTGTGCTCGACCAGCAGGATGGTCTTGTCCTGGTGCGATTTCAGGTCGCGGATCAGGTCGAGGATGACCGGCACGTCGTCGACGCTCATGCCGGCGGTCGGTTCGTCGAACATGTAGACGCTCGGCTCCAGCGCCATCAGCATCGCGACCTCGAGCTTGCGCTGGTCGCCGTGCGGCAGGCTGCTCGCCGCGGCGTGGGCGCGGTCGCCGAGCTTCACGCGCTCGACCAGGGCGTGGGCACGCTCCAGCGTGTTGCGCTGGTCGAGCCACACCGACCACAGGTTCAACCCCTGCTTGCGCCGCGACTGCACCGCCAGCCGCACGTTCTCGACCACCGACAGGTTCGGGAACAGCTGCGTCAGCTGAAAGGCGCGCCCCAGGCCGCGGTGGGTGCGGGTGGAGACCGCTTCGTTGGTGATGTCGGTGCCGTTCAGGTGCACCGAGCCTTCGCTCGCGCGCAGTTGGCCCGAGATCAGGTTGAAGTAGGTCGTCTTGCCGGCGCCGTTGGGGCCCACGATGGCGGTCAGCGTGCCGGGCGCAAAGGCGCACGACACGCGGTCGACCGCCACGTGGCCGCCGAAGCGGATGGTCAGGTTCTTGGTTTCGAGCATCTGGTCAGCACGAGCCGATCACGTAGTAGTTGGTGCCGGTCTTCTTCAGGGTCGTCGTGATGAAGACGTTCCACAGCCCCATGTTCTGGTTGGAGCCGTTGGCGTAGGCATAGCCGCCGCTCTGGTACGCGCGGCCTGCCGTCGTGTGCGCGTAGTTCGACGACGTATAGCAAGTCGCCGTGGTGCCGGTCGTCGTGCCGCTCACCGGCGCCGACGCGGCACCTTCCGCGCCTTGCGCATCCAGCGCCCGCACGGCCCAGCTGTAGGTGGTGCCGCTCGCAAGGCCGGTGTCGGTGAAGCTGGTCGAGGTCAGCGCCGCGCTGTTCGCCTTGCTGCCGTTGCGATAGACGTTGTAGCCCGCCGCGCCGTTCACCGCGTTCCAGCTGAGCTGCATGCTGCTGGCCGTCGCGTTCGAGGTCGTGACGCCGGTCGGCGCGGGCAGCGTGCCGCCGCCCGAACCCGAGCCGGACGACAGCTTGTCGACCATCGCCTTGATTGCCGCCTGTTGCGTGCCGGCCTTCTGCGCGAAGTTGCCGCCGTACCAGCCGATCCAGTCCCAGCAGGCGTTGGGGTTGGCGAGCGAGCCGCTCGCCGCGGTGGCGCGGCTCGTGTTGTCGACCCGCGTCTGCGGGAACAGCACGACGATCTGGTTGGTGTCGGCCCAGCGTGTGTAGCCGGTGTTCTTGATGAACTTGTCGCCGATCTTGGCGTAGTTCTGCTGGCAGCCGTGCAGCGCCACGTGCAGGCGGCAGGTGGCGCCGCTCGCGCAGCTCGCCGGCACATAGACCCATCCGGTCGCGGCCATGCCGGGGTTGCTGGTGAACGCCGTCTGGTCGAACTCGATGTAGTTGCTGGCGGCGGGTGCGTTGTTGCGCGGATTCAGGGTTCCGTAGAACTTCGTCAGCGCCGCCTTGGCGCCGTCGTAGCCGCAGTTGCTGATGTAGGGCGACGCGCTGCTGCTGCAGGCGTTGTTGCCGGTGGCGTCGAAGTCGGTCGGGAACACATGCGCGGTGCCGGCGCGCTTGACGTAGTCGAGGTTGCCCGAGGCGACGCCGTTGTTGAGGTACTGGGTCTGCAGCGCGTTCATCGGGTTGGGCCCGACCGTGTAGTCGCTGTTGCCGACGAACATGAAGACCTTCTGGCCGGCGATGTTGGCCTTGCTGTCGATGGCCGTGCCGCTCCAGTTGTTGATGTCGGCCTGCATCGTGCTCAGCATGCCCGCGCTGATCGTCGCGTTGTACATGCAGGCGGTGTAGTTGCTGTGGCCGGCGCACATGTAGGGTCCGCCGGCGAAGACGCCCACGCCCTTGAAGGTGGAGGAATAGGCGATGCCGAGCTGGTTGGCCGTGAAGCCGCCCGAAGACAGTCCGGAGACTGTCGTCTGGCTGGTGTCCACGTTCAGTGCCGGCAACGGCACCGCTGCATGCGCGGCGGCGGCGACGATCCAGCCCGCGGCGAGTGCGCAGGCTCTGGCTTGAACTCTCATGGCTGCCTCCTTGCTCCCTCTCCCAGAGCGGAGAGGGGGGCGTCTCGAGCGCTGACTGCGTCAGTGCTTGTTCTTGATGGGCACGTCCATCTCTTCGGGCTTGATCTCGCGCACCAGCTCCGGCACGCCCCACGCGAAGGCCGGGTCGGCCTTGATCTTGAAGTGGTACATGCTCTGCATCGCCTGGTGGTCGTCCTTGCGGAACGTCATCTTGCCCTTGGGCGTCTCGAAGCTCATGCCCTCCATCGTCTTGATGAGCTTCTCTGTGCCGGTGTCCCCGTTGGTCTTCTTCAGCGCCTCCACCAGCGCTATCGCGGCCGACATGCCGCCGGCGGTGAAGAAGTCGGGCGGGCTCTTGAACTTCGAGTAGTGGTTGGCGACCAGCCACTCGTTGACGCCGTTCTTCGGGATGCCGAAGTAGTAATAGGTCGCGCCCTCCATGCCGGGGAAGTTCTTGTAGGCGGCCATCGCCGGCAGGATGTTGCCGCCGGTGGAGATTTCGATGCCGTAGCGCTTGAGGTCGAGGTCGGCGATCTTGAACGGGTTGCCAGCGCCCGCCCACACGATCCAGATCACCTTGCGGCCCGGCAGGTCCTTGAGCTTGTCGATGATGCGCTGCGCGCCGGCCGTGAAGTCGGTGGTGTTGGCGGGCAGGTATTCCTCGTGGACGATCTTGGCCTTCTTGATCGAATCCTTGAAGGCCTTCACGCCGTCGCGGCCGAAGGCATAGTCCTGCGCCAGCGTCACGATGTTGACGCCCGCCTTGTCGAGCGTGACGGCGTTGGAGATCGCGTCCTGCGAGCTGTTGCGGCCGGTGCGGAAGATGTACTTGTTCCACTTGTCGCCCGTGATCGAGTCGGCGACCGCCGGCTCGACCAGCAGGATCTTCTTGTACTCCTCGGCCACCGGCAGCAGCGCGAGCGCCACGCCCGAGGAGGTGGGGCCGACGGCGATGTCGGCCTTGTCATCGCCGTAGGCGGTGGCCAGCAAGCTCTTGCCCACGTCCGGCTTGCCCTGGTCGTCCTTCTCAATGACGACGAGCTTCTTGCCGCCGACCATCATCGTGCCCTGGGTCGCGTACTCCAGGCCCATCATCAGGCCGGTCTGCGTCTGCTTGCCGTAGGCTTCGAGCGGGCCGGTCTTGCTGTACACGTGGGCGATGCGAATTTCTTTGGCCTGCGCCATCACGAAGGCGGGCGTGGCGACTGCAGCGGCAACCAGCGCAGCCAGCGTCTGCCGGCGGGTCGGGGCGAGTGTCATGGGTCTTGTCTCCGTTGGAATGAACGACGATTCATCGCAAGGCCCATGCCACACGCCCCAGCTCAGTGCAAACCCTGAAGTTGCGGGTGCATTCGGCCCCGACTTGTCTGATGTTCGGACGGCTGAATCGATGCGACCGGTGCTAACCCGCAGACCGAGTTGTCTCTCTTTCGAGCACCGTCCGGATGGCGTACAGAGGGTTCATGCGCCGGAGGCACGTTGCAGCAGCGGCAGCTTCTCGTACAGCGTGGCGCGCGAGATGCCGAGCAGCCGCGAGGCTGCCAGCTTGTTGCCGCCCGTGGCGGCCAACGCCTCGCGGATGGCGCGAACCTCGAGTTCGGCGATCGCCTGCGGCAATGGCTTGATGCGCGCCAGCGCCGATGCGGCCGCGTCGCCGGCGTCGGCCGGTTCCGCGTCGGGAGTGGCAGGGCGGGTGTCGCCGCCCGCGTCGGCGCCTCTTCGCGGCGGCAGGGCCGAAGCGCCCATACGAGCATTTCCCTCGCTCGCAGGCGGCACGCCACCCGCAAGCCCCGCGCCGCGGAAGTGCGCCGCGGTGAGCTGCACGTCGTCGGTCATCAGCGAGGCCTGCTCCAGCACGTTGCGCAGTTCGCGGATGTTGCCGGGCCAGTCGTGTGCCGCGAGCAGGTCCAGCGCGTCGGCCGCGAGGCTCTTGTGCGGCAGGCCGCTGCGCCGCTCGATGTCGTCGGCGAGCGCCTCGACCAGCGCCTCGAGGTCGCCCATGCGCTCGCGCAGCGCGGGCAGCCGCACCGGCAGCACGTTCAGCCGGTAGAACAGGTCGGCGCGGAACTGGCCCGCCGCCACCATCGCCGGCAGGTCGCGGCTCGTCGCCGCGATGATGCGCACGTCGACCCTCAGCACCTGGTTGCTGCCGAGCGGCTCGACCTCCTGCTCCTGCAGCACGCGCAGCAGCTTAGCCTGCAGTCCGAGCGGCATGTCGCCGATCTCGTCGAGGAACAGCGTGCCGCCGTCGGCCAGCTTGAACTTGCCCTCGCGGCCCTTGCGCTCCGCGCCGGTGTAGGCGCCGGGTGCGACGCCGAAGAATTCAGCCTCCAGCAGCGTGTCGGGCACCGCGGCGATGTTGACGCCGACGAACGGCCGCGACGCGCGAGAACTGGCCGCGTGGATCGCATGCGCGAGCAACTCCTTGCCGGTGCCGGTTTCGCCCAGCAGCAGCACCGTGCTGTCGGTCTGCGCGACGCGCCGCGCCTGGCGCTTGACCTCCATCGCCGCGGGGCTCGCGCCGATGAAGCTCGCCACCGTGTACTTGGGCCGGCGCTGCGCGGCGAGCTGCTGTCGCGCGTCGTCGAGTTCGCGCTGCAGGCGGCTGAACTTGGCGATCAGCGGCTGCATCGTGGTCTCCGGGTGGTCCAGCAGCACCATGCCCATCGCGCCGATCACCTCGCCCTGGTCGTTGCGCAGCGGCAGGCGGCTCACGAGGAAGGTGCCCGCCTGGTTGGTCAGCAAGTCGACGAGGATCGGCTGTCCGCTGTCGATGACCTGCGCCATAAGAGTGTTCGGCACCACTTCTTCGACACGCCGGCCGACGAAATCGGACTCCTCGTGGCCGAGCGCCGGCAGGAAGCGCTTGTAGCCGTCGCTGATCCAGACGATGCGGTGGTCGCGGTCGACGACCATCATGCCCATCGCCGTGCGGGCGAGGGTGTCGAACATCGACTGCGCGGCGAGTTTGAGCACGCCGTCGGGGTCGACGGGGAGGTGGCGGGACGTGGGGTCTTGGGCGTTGATCGCCATGGGCTCGGCTTTGGTGTCTGGTTCTTAGACACTCTAGCGGGTGGTTGGTGGGGATGCACTTGGGGTGAGCCCCCTCTCGGGGTGTCTTACTGCGACGAGGCCGGGTCCCGCCCCGGCGGGCGGGTAACTTTCTTTTGCTGGCTCAAAAGAAAGTCACCAAAGAAAAGAGCCCAATGATTTGGTCTTAGAGGATGGCTGGGTAATACCTCTTGGCTAATCAACTGCGGTGCTGACCCGTTGCCTCGAGCAGTCCACCCGCGGAAGGGTGTGGCGAGTGCGGTGCCTACAAATCGCTCGTGGCGTGCGACGCGCGCAGCGCGAGCCGCCACCGTCGCGGTCCTGAGAAGTGTGAGGCTCTCTGTGCCCGCCGCACACCCTTCCGCGGGTGGACTGCTCCGAGGCAACGATGAAGCACGCGCGTGATTAGCCAAGAGGTATTTCCCAGCCATCCTCTCAGGACAAATCATGAGGCTCTTTTCTTTGGTGACTTTCTTTTGAGCAAGCAAAAGAAAGTCACCCGCCCGCCGGGGCGGGACCCGGCACGCGTCGCAGTAAGACACCACCCAGAAGCCCAGCTGCAAAATACAGATCAGCCCCCACCGACCCGACCGAAGGAAGACATGCCAGGAACCATCCAGCTAGAGCACCTGGGCAACTGGACTCGCGTCACCCTCGCCAACCCAAGCAAGCTGAACGCAATCGACATAGCGATGTGGCGCGAGCTGCGCGTGGTGTTCGAGCGGCTGCAAGCGATGCCACCCGCCGACGCGCCGCACGCGGTCGTGGTCTGCGGCGCCGGCGCGCAGTTCGCCTCGGGCGGTGACATCGTCGAGTTCGCGGGCTTTCGCTTCGACGAGGCGCAGCTGCTCGACTTCCACGAGAACGTCGTCTCGCCCGCGCTGCAGGCGATGCTCGATTGCGACATCCCCCTGTTCGCGCAGATCGAGGGCGCCTGCATCGGCGGCGGACTCGAGATCGCGGCCTGCTGCGACATCCGCGTCTGCGGCGAATCGAGCCGCTTCGGCGCACCGATCGCCAAGCTCGGGTTTCCGATGGCACCCGGCGAACTGGAAGTCCTGTCACGAGTGGTGCCGGCCGCGGTGCTGCGCGAGATGCTGCTCGAAGCGCGGCTGTTCGACGCTGCCGCCGCACTGCGACTGGCGCTGGTGCACGAGGTTGTCGCCGACGCCGAGGTCGCGACTTGCGTGCAGCGGCGCGCCGAGCGGCTGGCCGAACTGTCGGCGCCGGCCGCGCGCATCAACAAGCAGACGCTGCGCCAGATCGCCGCGGGCACATTGAGCGAAGCGCAGCGGCACGCCCACTTCGCCTACGCCGACAGCGCCGACCACCGCGAAGGGGTGACCGCCTTCATCGAAAAACGGCCCCCGCGATTTCAGCGCGGCTGAGTCGACTGAACGTCATGACCAACCACAACCTTTTCGTCGCGCTGCGCGACGCCTTCCCCGCCGACCTGGATGCGACGGCGATCGAAACCTGCGACGGCCCCGTGCCGCTGCGCTACAGCTGGCGCGACATCGAACGCGCCACCGCGATGCTCGCCAACTTCCTGCAATGGCTCGAGCTGCCGCCCGGCGCGCGCATCGCCGTGCAGGCCGAGAAGTCGGTCGAGGCGCTGCTGCTGTACCTGGCGGTGCTGCGCGCGGGCTACGTCTACCTGCCGCTGAACACCGCCTACCAGAGCAGCGAGATCGAGTACTTCATCGGCAACGCCGAGCCGAGCGTCGTCGTGTGCCCCGGCACGAGCTTCAGCTGGGTCAGCAAGATCGCATTCAAGTCGGGCACGCAGCACGTCTTCACGCTCGACGACGACCGCCGCGGCAGCCTGCTCGAGCGCGCCGCGCATCACAGTGACCGGCACATCCCCGCGCAGAAGTCGGCCGACGACCTGGCCGCCATCGTCTACACGAGCGGCACCACCGGGCGCAGCAAGGGCGCGATGTTGAGCCACGGCAACCTGCTGTCGAACGCGCAGGTGCTGAAGGACTACTGGGACTGGAAGCCCGGCGATGTGCTGATCCACGCGCTGCCGATCTTCCACGTGCACGGCCTGTTCGTCGCATCGCACGGCGCGCTGCTCAACGGCAGCAAGATGCTGTGGTTCGGCAAGTTCGCCGCGCGCGCGGTGATCGAGCGGCTGCCTGAGGCCACCGTCTTCATGGGCGTGCCCACGCTTTACGTGCGCCTGCTGGCCGAAGCCTCGCTGACGAAGGACGCCTGCCGCCGCATGCGGTTGTTCATCAGCGGCTCGGCGCCGTTGCTGATCGAGACCTTCGAGCGCTTTCGCGAACGCAGCGGCCACACCATCCTCGAGCGCTACGGCATGAGCGAGACCATCATGCTGACTTCCAACCCATGCCGCGCCGAAGACGGCGAGCGGCGCGGCGGCACCGTGGGTTTTCCGCTGCCGGGAGTCGGGCTGCGGGTCTGCGACGACCAGGGCCACGCGGTGCCGCCCGGCGTGGTCGGGCACATCCAGGTGCGCGGGCCCAACGTCTTCTCGGGCTACTGGCGCATGCCCGAGAAGACGCAGGAGGAGTTCACCAACGACGGCTGGTTCAAGACCGGCGACGTCGGCAAGATCGATGAGCACGGCTGCGTGGTCATCGTCGGGCGCAGCAAGGACCTGATCATCACCGGCGGCTACAACGTCTACCCGGCCGAGATCGAAGGCGTGCTCAACGAGCTGGCGGGCGTCGCCGAAAGCGCGGTGGTCGGCGTGCCGCATCCCGACTTCGGCGAAGGCGTGGTGGCGATGGTCGTTCCCCGGCCTGGCGCCGCGCTCGACGGCGACCTGCTGATCGCGGCGCTGAAGGCGAAGATCGCCAACTTCAAGGTGCCCAAGCGGCTGTTCGTCGTCGACGAGCTGCCGCGCAACGCGATGGGCAAGGTGCAGAAGAACCTGCTGCGCGAACGGCATGACGCGCTGTTTTCGGGATGAGCCGTAAAGCGGGCACTGAGATGCCGACCCTGCCGCCCATCGGCGACGCCGCCTGCGCGCGCTGCGGTCGAGCCTTCCATTGCGGCGCCCGCGACACGCAGCCCTGCTGGTGCTGCGCGCCGGCGCTGGCGCCGGCGCTGCTGCGCACACTCAGCCAGCGCTACACCGGCTGCCTGTGCGCACACTGCCTGTCCGAGCTGAGCGCCGTCGACTTCACAGCGACTTCAGGTACTGCGCCAGGTCGGTGATCTCCTGCGCCGTCAGACCGAGACCGCGCTTGGCGTTGTAGACACTGCCCACATCCTCCAGCGTCGCCGCCGAGCCGTCATGAAAGTACGGCGCGTGCTGCCACACGCCCTTCAGCGGCGAGGTGCGGTACATCTTCGTCGCCGAGCGGGCGGCGTAGCTCTGTGTCTCCGGTTCGGCGGCGGAATCGGACGACGGGTGCAGCGTGGCATTCGCGTCGGTGAAGAGCGCGCCGCTGTGGCACGTGATGCACTGCGCCTTGCCTTCGAACACCAGCTTGCCTCGCGCCGCAGCCGCGGTGTCGAAGCTGCCTGCCGGCGGCGCCGGTGCGGCGAGCGACAGCTGGTAGGCCTGCAGCGCGGCCAGCTTGCCGCTCACGCGGTCCTCGGTGCCGTTGGTGATCG
>CAJPFZ010000131.1 GCA_905339355.1 Burkholderiaceae bacterium | reverse complement strand
CCGGCGACGTGCAACGGGTCGAACTGCGCGGCCTGGGCCACATGGCCTTGCTGAACCACCCGCGTGTCTACGCGGTGCTTCGCCCCTGGCTGCAGGCGCCGCGCACGCGCTGATCAGCCGCGGCGCGGCCGGCGCGATTCGCGCGACAGGAAACGCGCCGGGTCCACCGCATCCAGCAGGCTGGCTTCGAGCGGCGACGGCGCTCCGGTCATGGCCGACGCCAGCACCTGTGCGCCGAGTGCGGACCAGGTGATGCCGCGCGAGGCGAGCCCGGAGAAGACGTAGGCGCCGGGGATTCGCGGCACGAAACGCGGCTGGTCCAGGCGTGCGCCCGCCGCGGCCACCGTGTCCGGCACGGGCCCGATCAACGGCAGGCGGTCGCTGCAGGTCCAGCGCCAGCCGACACGGCCTTGCAGCGACGCCGGGGCCATGTCTGGCGTGCGGCCGGTGAGCATCGCCCATTGGGCGAGGTTGTGGGCGTGGTCGGCGGTGCGCGCCAGCGGGTCGCTGTCGCCCGGCTGCGCTGTCGCGCCGAACACCGCGCGGCCCTCCACTTCCGGAAGCAGATAGCCCGCGCCAGCAATCGGCAGGCGTGGCAGCGGCATCAGGCGCGAGGCCTCGGCGATGCTGATCTGGCCGCGCACCGCGGTCATCAGCCACGGGGCCTGCCCGAGCAGCCGCGCGGCGCCGTCGGAATGGGCGAGCACCACGGCAGGGGCAGACGCGATGACCGCGCCATCGTTGTCGAGCGCCTGCCAGCGATCCCCCACCCGGCGCAGGGCCTGCACGTGTACGCCGCCGCAGAAGTGGGCTCGATCCCCGGCCATGCGCAGCCACCCGGCCGCGAGCCCGGCCGGCGACACCCAGCCGCCGCCGGGATAGAACCAGGCGGGATGTCGCAGCGCGATGCCTGCCAGCGCGCTCGCTTCGCCGGCGTCGACCGCGCGCACGTAGTCGGGTGGCAGGCCCAATCGATGGAGCACCTGCTGCATCGCGATGGCATCCGAGCCGGAGGTTTCGAGCCGCAGCAGCCCGTCGACGCGGCCGGCGACGCCCTGCTCGGACAGCACGCGGCCGATGACGCGTTGTGCCTCCAGCGCCGCGGCGCGGTTGAACCGGGCATGTGCGCCATCCTGCGGATTGACCGTGCCGTGGAACAAGCCGGCCGGGTTGCCCGACGCCTCCTGCGCCGGCGACGCATGGCGCTCCAGCAGCGTGCTGCGCCACCCCTGTTCGGCGAGAGCCCAGGCGGCGGCGCAGCCGGCAAGCCCCGCGCCGATGATCAGTGCGTGCTGCTCGTCGCCGCCCACCGCGCTGCGCCGGGAAGGCGGGCGTCGCGGCACGAAGGCCGGCGCGAAGCGCGCCACGATGTTGTCGCGCTTGCCGCCTTGTCCGGGCGCCAGCCGGACCTCGAAGCCGGCGGCGGCGAGCCCGTCGCGCACTGGCCGGGCGGCGGTCCAGGTGGCCGCGGTCGCGCCGACGTCGGCCAGGCGAGCGAGCGCCTTGAACAGGCGCGGTTGCCACATGCGCGGGTTCTTCGCCGGCGCAAAACCATCGAGGTAGAAGGCGTCGACCCGTGCCACTAGCTCGGGCAGCCAGCGTTCGGCGTCGCCGAAGGCGAGCAGCAGCTGCACGCGGCCGCCTTCGAAGCCGAGGCGGTGCAGGTTGGGTGTGAGCGGCGGCCAGGCGGCGGCGAGTTCGTCGGCCAGCGGCGCCAGCGCAGGTTCACGCGGCAGCAACCGCAACGCCTCGCGTGTCAGCGGGTGCTGCTCGATCGAGATGAAGTGCAGCTGCCGGCAGGCTTGGGCGTCGCGGCGCCAGGCGTCCCAGGTGGCGAGGAAGTTGTTGCCGAGGCCGAAGCCGGTTTCGAGCACGACGAATCGGTCGCGCCCATGCCAGCGCTGCGGCAAGCCGTTGCCATCGAGAAAGACGTGCCGCGCCTGCGCCAGCGCGCCCGACGCCGGGTGGTAGACGTCACCGAACTCAGGCGAGAACGGCACGCCGTCGTCGAAGCGGATCGCTGCCGGCCGAATCGCCTGCGTCTTCATGCGCCAAGAATGCAAAAGCCGGCCACAGGCCGGCTTCGTTGTTCACTCTGGAACCCCCTCCTGGAGGGGGCCGGGGGTGCAAACATGACAGCGCTCAAGCGCGTGTGAGCGCTGCGCGCTCACACGCGCTTGCGGTACTCGTGCGTGCGGGTGTCGATTTCGATCTTGTCGCCGGTTTCGACGAACAGCGGCACCGAAATCTCGAAGCCGGTCGCGAGCTTCGCGGGCTTGAGTACCTTGCCCGAGGTGTCGCCCTTGACGGCCGGCTCGGTGTAGGCCACCTCGCGCACGAGGCTGGTGGGCAGCTCGACCGAGATCGCCTTGCCGTCGTAGAACACCACCTCGACGGGCATGCCGTCTTCGAGGTACTGAATGGCGTCGCCCATGTTCTCGGCCTCGACCTCGAACTGGTTGTATTCGGCGTCCATGAAGGCGTACATCGGGTCGGCGAAGTAGGAGTAGGTGCACTCCTTCTTGTCGAGGATGATCTGGTCCATCTTGTCGTCGGCCTTGAAGACGACTTCGGTGCCCGAGCTGTTGAGCAGGTTCTTGAGCTTCATGCGCACGGTGGCGGCGTTGCGGCCACCGCGGCTGTATTCCGTCTTCAGCACGACCATCGGGTCCTTGCCTTGCATGATGACGTTGCCGGCGCGAATTTCCTGAGCGATCTTCATAACGATTTCCGTGGTGCGGTTTCGAGGCGGTCTCCGTGTCGAAACCGCGTTTGCTGCGTCTGTGGGTCCATCCCTGACGCCGTGGTGCGCGCGCACCGAAGAGTCCACCCGGAACGCGCAAAGCCTTGAATTTTAGCGTCTTTCCTCGACGAAGCCCATCAGCTGGATGATCAAGTCCGCCTGCGCCAGCAGTCCGTCACGCCATGCCAGAACCTGGCTTTGCCACGCGGCGGCATCAGGCAGCTGGACCGGACCCGAGGACAAGCCGTTCCAGCCGTGCCACAGGCCGCGCAGCGCGACCGCCAGACCCGACGGGGCACCCGCGAGGAAGCGATCGAGAAAGGCATCCAGCTTGGCGGCGTGGGCTGCATCGTCCTGCGGGTAGATCTGCCAGACGAATGGCCGGCCTGCCCACTGGGCCCGCACGAATGAGTCTTCGCCACGAACAAAGTTCACATCGCTTGCGCCGAGCAGGCAGTCGTACTCGGTTTGAGGCAGGTAGGGCAGCAGCGCGGCGCGCAAGTGGCGCCGCATGCGCGACAGGCCCAGCGCCAGATCGACCTGCATCGCTGCCGGGCCGGCCGCGGCGAGCAGCAGCGTCGGTTCGTCAGCCAGCGCGTCGAGCAGCGGCGCCACGGCGGGGTTGTCGTAGCAGAAGAGGCTCACGACGCGCTCGCCGGGCCGGCGGGCGAGGCCGCGCGTCGCCAACCATTGATCCCGGTCAAAACGCGCCAGCCGCTCGATCAGCCCGCGCTCGCGCAAGAGGCCGCCCGTGGCCGGCGTGAAGCCGGGATAGAAGAACCATTTGGTCAACCCCCCGCCGGCCCCGCTCAACTGCGGCGACGGCAGACCGTGGCTGCGCTCGACATAGGGCTCGGCGCTCAGGTACTCGAGGTTGATCCACACCGGCGGCCGGGGCGCGCGGGCCATGCGCTCGACGAACGCGGCCGGCGGGTCGCAGCCGAAGGCTTCGATCACCACATCGCCGGGGGCGACGTGCGCCGCTGCGGCGTCCCATCCGTGCACTGCGACACCGGCATGGCCGGTCGGCGCCATCCATGTGAGGGCACTCGCATCGTCGAGCCACAGGCGCACCCGCTCGCCGCGAGACGCGAGGTCGGCCGCTGCGCGCCAGCACACGCCGACGTCGCCGAAGTTGTCGACCACGCGGCAGAACAGGTCCCAGAGCATCGCCCCATTATCCGAGCGCCCATGGCGGCACAATTCGCCGGATGACCGATGTTGTAGAGACACCCGCCGACGACGCGCCGCCCGATGCCGCGGCACGCGAACGGCTGCTGGCCGACGTGGGCGCGCTGCCGAACCTGCCTGGCGTTTACCGCTATTTCGACGCTCGGGGCGGCGTGCTGTATGTCGGCAAAGCGCGCGACCTGAAGAAGCGCGTCTCGAGCTACTTCCAGAAGAACCATGGCGGCACGCGCATCGGCCACATGATTGGGAAGATCGTTCGCCTGGAAACGACGGTCGTGCGTTCCGAGGCCGAGGCGCTGCTGCTCGAGAACAACCTGATCAAGACGCTCAAGCCGCGCTACAACATCCTGTTCCGCGACGACAAGAGCTACCCCTACCTGAAGATCGTCTCGCACGCCTTTCCGCGTGTGGCGTATTACCGCGGCGCCGTCGACAAGAAGCACCGCTACTTCGGGCCATACCCGAGCGCCTGGGCGGTGAAGGAGTCGATCCACCTGCTGCAGAAGGTGTTCAAGCTGCGCACCTGCGAAGACACCGTCTTCAACAACCGCACGCGGCCGTGCCTGCTGTACCAGATCAAGCGCTGTTCGGCGCCGTGCGTGAACCACATCTCGGCCGAGGACTACGCGCGCGACGTGAGCCATGCCGAACGCTTCCTGCTCGGCGAGCAGCAGGAAGTGATGGACGCCCTGCAGACGCAGATGATGGTCCACGCGCAGGCGCTGCAGTTCGAGCAGGCGGCGGAGATCCGCAACCAGCTTGGCGCGCTGTCGCGCGTGCTGCACCAGCAGGCGGTCGAAGACAACACCGGCGTGACGAGCAAGGACGCCGACATCCTCGCCGTCAAGGTGCAGGGCGGGCGCGCCTGCGTCAACCTCGCGATGGTGCGCGGCGGCCGCCACCTGGGCGACCGTCCGTACTTTCCGGCGCACGTCGACGACGCGACGGCGATCGGCGAGGGCGAGGTCGACCTGCGCGAACCCGAGGTGCAGGTGCTGGAGGCGTTCATCGCACAGCACTACCTCGAAGGTGGCGTGCCGCCGCTGCTGGTGCTGAGCCACCCGGTCGACAAGGCACTGATCGACGCGCTCTCGGAACAGAGCGGCGTGCGCATCAGCGCCCAGCATCAGCCGCGCGAGCCGCGACGCGCCTGGCTGGACATGTGCATCCGCGGCGCCGAGATCAAGCTCGCGCAGCTGTTGGCCGAGGAGGGCTCGCAGCAGGCCCGTACCCGCGCGCTCGTCGAAGCGCTCGACCTCGCGGCAGAGAACCTCGACACCTTTCGCATCGAGTGCTTCGACATCAGCCACACGGCGGGCGAGTCCACACAGGCGTCTTGCGTGGTGTTCGAGGCCCACAAGATGCAGAACGCCCAGTACCGGCGCTACAACATCGAGGGCATCATAGGCGGCGACGATTACGCCGCCATGCGCCAGGTGCTGACGCGCCGCTACGGCAAGATCGCCGCTGCGCTGGCCGAACCCGCCGCGGCGACGACTGCCCGGCTGCCCGACCTCGTGCTGGTCGACGGCGGGCGAGGGCAGGTCAGCATGGCGCGCGAGGTGTTCGAGGAACTGGGGCTGGACACGAGCTTGATCGTCGGCGTCGAAAAGGGCGAGGGCCGCAAGGTGGGCCTCGAGGAACTGGTGTTCGCCGACGGACGCGAGAAGGTGTACCTCGGAAAGGAATCGGCTGCGCTGATGCTGGTGGCGCAGATCCGCGACGAGGCGCATCGTTTTGCCATCACCGGGATGCGAGCGCGCCGCGCCAGTGTGCGCACCGGCGGCAGCCGGCTCGAAGACATCGCCGGGGTCGGCCCGAAAAAGCGTGCCAAGTTGTTGCAGCGCTTCGGTGGTGTCCGCGGCGTGGCAAGCGCAAGCGTTGAGGACCTGGCGAGCGTCGACGGCGTCTCGCACGAACTGGCCGAGGAGATCTACCGTGCCCTGCATTGACCCCTGCTTCAAGCGTGCGGCGGCGCTGACCGCCGCCTTGCTGACCGCGTGCTCCTCGCCGAACGTGCCGCGGTCGAGCGACGGAGCGCCGGTACCGTCGGCGGGCCTGGGTGTTCCGGCGCCGGTGCGCAGCATGAGCGAAGTGCGGCTGCAGGCGGCGCACCGGCTGGTGGCGTCGAACCCCGGCGGCACCTACCTCGGCACGGTGCCCGACGTGCTGCTCGCGATTCCGGTGCTCGAGGTCGAACTGCACGGCGACGGCAGCATCCGCCGCATCCACGTGCTTCGACGGCCCGGCCAGGCGCCTGAGACGCTGCAGATGGCCATCGACGCGATGCGCCGCGCGGCGCCTTTCGGCGATGTCTCGCGCCTGCCGCGGCCGTGGAAGTTCAGCGAGACCTTCCTCTTCAACGACGAGCGCAAGTTCAAGCCGCGCACATTGGACAACTGACCGCGAGGACCGACGGTCCTCGCGGTCATCGGGTGTCTGTGACGGATCCCGGCGTCAGCCAGGCGTCAGCCGATGACGTTTCCAGTGCTCGTTCCATTCCTTGGGCACAATGCGCGCATGTTTTTCAACCTGCCGACTCTGCTCACCTGGGCACGCATCGTCGCCATCCCGCTCGTCGTCGGCGTCTTCTACCTGGACCTGCAGCCGGCCACACGCGATCTGATCGCGACGGTGCTGTTCATCGTGGTCGCGTTGACGGACTGGGCCGACGGCTACCTGGCGCGCAAGCTCAACCAGACGTCGTCGTTCGGCGCCTTCCTCGACCCGGTGGCCGACAAGTTCCTCGTTTGCGCGGCCTTGCTCGTTCTCGTGCACCTGCAGCGAGCCGACGCTTTCGTGGCGCTGGTGATCATCGGCCGCGAGATCGCCATCTCGGCGCTGCGTGAGTGGATGGCGCAGATCGGTGCGTCGCGCAGCGTGGCGGTGCACATGCTCGGCAAGGTCAAGACGTCCGTGCAGATGATCGCCATTCCGTTCCTGCTGTTCGATGGCCGGCTCTTCGGCGTCATCGACACGCACCGCTGGGGAACGGTGCTGATCTGGATCTCGGCGGTGCTCACGATCTGGTCGATGGTCTACTACCTGCAGAAGGCGCTGCCCGAAATCCGCGCCAAGGCGCGCTGACCTTGTCCGCCTCGCGAGACGCGCTGCTGCTGCGCGCCATGCCTTGGGTGTTCGTGCTGATCTGGAGCACCGGCTTCGTGGTCGCTCGCCTGGGCATGCCGCATTCCCCGCCATTCACGTTCCTCGCGATCCGCTACGCGCTGTCGGTGCTGTGCTTCGGCATCTGGATCGCCGTGGCGCGCGCCGCGTGGCCACGCGGGCGGCGGCAGTGGATGCACCTTGCGGTAACCGGTGTCTTCATGCACGCCGGCTACCTCGGCGGCGTGTGGGCGGCGGTGAAGGCCGGCATCGGCGCCGGCACGGTAGCGCTGCTGGTCGGGTTGCAGCCCGTGCTGACGGCGTTCTGGCTCACCGCAAGTGCAAACCGCGACAAGCGCCACGCCGTGTCGTCGCAGCAATGGGTGGGCCTGCTGCTCGGGCTGGCCGGGCTCACGCTGGTGGTGTGGCGCAAGCTCGGCGCCGGCGAGGTCAGCTCGGCCAACCTGTCGCTTGCCATCCTCGCGCTGTTGTCGATCACGACCGGCACGCTTTACCAGAAGCGCTTCGTCTCGCCTTGTGACGTGCGCACAGCCGGCATGGTGCAGATGCTCGCCGCGCTGCTCGTGAGCCTGCCCTTGGCGCTGCTCGAAAGCGAAGCGGTGCGCTGGCACCCCGAGTTCATCGGCGCGATGGCCTGGTCGGTGCTCGCGTTGACGCTGGGCGGCAGTTCGCTGCTGTACCTGCTGATCCAGCGCGGCGCGGCCAC